>JBFLXS010000331.1 GCA_040755795.1 bacterium
TAATTCAGTGAGGCAGAGGAAAAGGAAAAGACAGCGAATCAGAGCTTTTGTCTAACCCTGCGTTGCAGTTGACGGCGGGGGACTGTGCGGTGGTCAGAGTTTTGTGGTCTCTCAAAGTTTTATCTTGTTATCAAACTTTTGTGGCAATCCTCCCCGCCGCACCTGAACTTTATCGTTAGACAGGCTGGGCAGACAAGAAGAAGGAGAAGTTATTCCTGTTGGAAGTTTTGGTGAGAATATTTGCTCCTTTAGCGGACTATACTAGGCTTGCGAGATTGATGCTTTTCGGAAAGAGTTGCTTATCCCTTAGAAGCAACAGGGGGGAGGCTAAGAGGGTTTACTGAAAAGTGATAGTTAGGTAAGATAGAGGAGGCAAGAAGGTTTTACCTGTTGTGGGAAAGGAGAGTTTAACCTTGTAATGGAAATGAATATAGAGGAGATAAAAAGAAAAGTAGGCACAGGTTTTTATGAAGTAGCTAAACACGCTGAAATTGAAAGGCAAAAAGATGGTCTGGAAATTAAAGATGTAAAAAATTCTATCTTCAATGGCAGGATTATTGAGGAGTATCCTGATGACCCGAGGAATCCATCCTGTCTGGTTTTTGGATTTGATAAGAATGGTATTCCTATTCATTCTCTTTGTGCTTTCTTAAAAAGTGGAAAGATTCGTATTTGTACGGTTTACATTCCAGACGATGATGAATGGATAAACTATCAAATAAGAAAGAGGTGATAAAATGGCTAAAAAATATGATGAATGTTCTTTTTGTGGAGGAAAAGTGGTGGCTCAACAAGTAAAAGTAGACTATTGGTGGAAGGGAGAGTTGACTATTATTGAGGATGTGCCTGCTGGTGTTTGTCAACAATGCGGTGAAGAGTATTATGATGGAAAAGTAGCAGAAGAAATGGAAGAAATAGTTAAATCAAAAGAGAGCATAAGAACTATCCCTGTACCTGTGAAGGAATATAAAGAAGTAGCTGTAGCTTGAGGGAGAGCTTAGGAATAAAAAAGGGGGAAAGACAGCGAAGTCCAGTTTTTTTTTCTAACCAATCAGATATTATTATTTTAGGGTCAAACCGTGAATGTGGAATGCACAATAATTCGGTGAGGCAGAGGAAAAGGAAAAGACAGCGAATCAGAGCTTTTGTCTAACCCTGCGTTGCAGTTGACGGCGGGGGACTGTGCCGTGGTCAGAGTTTTGTGGTCTCTCGAAGTTTTATCTTGCTATCAAACTTTAGTGGTAATTCCCCCTCGCAGCAGGTGAGCTCAATCGTTATGTGTAAAGAAAGCAAATAGAAGATGAACAGAGTATTACTTGTCGGTGGAGCATCAAGCTTTTCAATTGCTATACTACACATTGCTATTATTATAGGTGGTGCGGACTGGTATCGTTTCTTTGGTGCTGGCGAAAAAATAGCAACCCTGGCAGAACAAGGATCTTGGGTTCCTGGATTACTCACTTTTGGAATATCTATCATATTTTTTATTTGGGGGCTTTATGCTTTATCTGGCGCAGGGAAAATAAGACGCCTCCCATTTCTTAGGCTGGCACTTGTAATAATATCAGCAATATATCTTGCTCGAGGGTTATGTTTTCTTCCAGTATTCTTTTTTAAGCCAGAGATTATTGACAGTCTACTGGTATGGAGTTCATTGGTGAGTTTTATTGTTGGCTTAGCTTATGTCATCGGCACAAGGCAAGTCTGGTTAAGTTTATCTGTCAACAACACATAACAAATCGCTGAAGCGGACGGCGTTTCACGCCGCCGCTTAGCTCAGTCGTTAGGTGTAACGAGGTGTTGCAAGAAAGGAGGGCGAGAATGAGGAATTACATTGCACTTGCGTTGGCAATTGGGATTTTCTGTATTGTTGGATGTGCTCCGAAGATAAGTAATCCTGAAGCTGAGAAAGCAGCTATAGAGTCAGCACAAGTATGGCTGGAGTTAGTAGATAGTGAAAAATATGCAGAGAGTTGGGAAGAGGCAGCCGAATACTTCAAGTCAGCCATAAGTAAGAGCAAATGGCAAGGAACCATCCAAGCTGCAAGAAAACCTCTTGGGAAAGTGATCTCCAGAGAGCTCAGATCTCAGCGATATACAACTTCTCTTCCAGGCGCTCCAGATGGGGAGTATGTGGTAATCCAGTATAAGACATCTTTCGAGAATAAGAAGGCTGCCATCGAGACAATCACACCCATGTTGGATAAAGATGGTAAATGGAGAGTTTCCGGCTACTATATCAAGTAGTTACACCTAACCAATCGCTGAAGCTGACGGCGGGCAAGCCCGCCGCAGCTTAGCTCAGTCGTTAGGCAAAATAGGTAAGAACATATGAGGATATTATTAATTTTTATCAACCATGAAAATTGACCGTTTAACTCGAGAAAAAATTGATAAGATTGCTATGCAATTTTTACAAAAATATGATAAGAAACTTTTGGAAGAAGCTCGACCTATACCAGTTGAAAAGATAGTAACAGAGTATCTCGCTGCAAAAGATGGTTTACAATTTAAGATTGATAATCTAAAGTATGATATATTTCAAAGAAAAATCTGGGGAAGAACTAATTTGAGGGAAAAGATCATTTCTATTGATACATCACTTATAGAAACTCCATCACTTAAAACTAAATATAGATTTACTCTAGCCCATGAAGTAGGTCATTGGGTATTACACAGAAAATATATAAAATCACAAAAGAATTTTTATAAAACAGATGATATTGAAGAGTTAATAATAACACTTAAAGAATGCATAGAGGCTTTTCTTCATGAATTTAGATGTCTATACGATGACTCTCGCAAAGGGATTGAATTTCAAGCCAATAGCTTTGCAGCATCCTTATTGATGCCAAGTAACCTTTTTGAGATACATTTTTATAAAGAGACAAACGCTTATGGGATAAAACTTAAAGAATTACTATGGGAAAATGAGTATGAGAAAGTTTATGATTCAATTTTGCGTTATTTAAGCAGTTTATTTGATGTCTCTAAGCAAGCTGCAAAAATTAGAGTGAGGACTCTCCAACTTATTGAGAAAGATATTGAAAGGACACATAGTGGATTTAGTTCGGTGGGGGATGTTCTTAAAGATCTAATAAAATGACTGTGTATAGGAGAAAAGACAGGAAAAAAAGGAAATGGGGTCTTTTTGCCTAACAAATCGCTGAAGCTGACGGCGGGCAAGCCCGCCGCAGCTTAGCTCAATCGTTAGGAGCCAAGAAAAACAAATATGGAATCCATCTTAAACTTCCTTAATCAGAATTCTGGCGCATTGATGGCAATTTTTACCGCAATAGTGACGTTGTCTACTATTGTCTATGCTGTGCTAACAGGTGTACTCGTTCACGAAACTCGAAAAATGCGTCACGCGCAGACCGAACCACGGGTTGATGTTACGTACAGAAGTCGTGATGAGTGGATTGCACTTATAGATATAGTTGTGAAAAATATTGGTTTGGGTCCTGCATATGATGTTAAGTTCGAAATCACACCGCTTACCCAAGGAGAGGTAGCTAAGAAATTAGTCAATGAACTTCAGGAACGGAATTTCTTGAAGACAGGCTTGAATTATCTTTCTCCAGGTCAAAAGATAAGCTCATTTTTTACAAATGCAAGCGAGAAATTCGACGAGAAAATGACTTCTCAAGTGTTGATAAAGACTTCATATAAGAGCAGCACGGGAAAGAAGTATTTCAACGAATATGTCGTAGACCTTTCTGAGATTAAAGGCATAGAGCGAATAGGCGAGCCACCTTTATATAAAATTGCTAAGAATATTGAAGCTATTAAGAAGGACATTAATCAGTTTGCCTCAGGATTCCGCCGCCTGAAAACTGATATATACACATCTGAGGATAGGGAAAAGGTGGAAGCAGAACGCAGGGCGTATCCTGAACAGCTCAAGCAAAGGCAACAAAGTACGGAGCTCAATAACGGCTCCTAACAAATCGCTGAAGCTGACGGCGGGCAAGCCCGCCGCAGCTTATCTCTATCGTTAGACAACAAATACAAATAAGCCATCGAAAATTGTGAAAGTATTAAAGGAGATGAGAAGATGTTAATGTGGATACTTTGGTTTGGATTACTTCTTGCCATTGCTGGCGGTCTACCAGCCGGATATGTATGGCAAGGAAAGATACTGGGGTTTGTAGAACTAAAAAAGGCGAAGAAGATATGGCTTTTGGGAATGACTTTGACCATCATAGGCATAATTCTCATTATGGCCGGCTCAATTGGCTTGATCCATTCTAAGCCAACAGTGACAGCAGTTGAAGAAAGAGCCATAGAAGAAGTCGTCAAAGCCTGGCTTCCTTGGATATGGTTGCCTATTGGAATCATACTTATTGGAGCTATCCCAGTAGGACTGGTTGCTCAGTCCAAGGTTTTGGATATGGTCAGTTTAGAAACTGCTCAAAAGGCATTTAAGATTAGCTATATCTTGATAGGAGTAGGATCAATAATCTTAATATGGATGTTAAACGGAATCGTTGAATTAAGAAAAATATTTGCATAATCTCAATAATATCAAGGGATTGAATCCAATTGATTGATCTTTGAAAACTTTATAACCCCGCATAAACACTGAATTTTTTACTTTAGAAAGT
>JBFLXS010000332.1 GCA_040755795.1 bacterium
ATCGAGATGCAGGTTTTGAATGTAGAAGGGTTTGAGAAAAGGATTTTATATAATGCGGCTAAGACATATTCAGCTCAGTTAAAAGAGACAGAGTCATTTACCAGCCTTGAACCTATTATTGCTCTAACCATTACGGACTTTATCATGTTCGAGGATGTAGATAAGGTTATCACCTATTTCAATCTCATCGAAAAGGAGACTTTAATCAAATACCATGATGAAATCGAACTTGTTTTTATCGAATTGCCCAAATTCAAGAAGAATGAGGATGAACTGGATTCAATCAAAGACAAATGGATATATTTTATAAAGAATGCAGGCAGACTTGAATATACACCAGAGACATTAGTTAAAGAGATAGAAATAAAGGAGGCATTTGAAATAGCCAATACAGCGGGGATGAGTGAAAAGGAGTTAGAAATTCAATATAAGCGGCACGATTTTATCCGAATGCAAAGAGGTGCGATAGAGTTTGCCTTAAAACAAGGGTTAAAACAAGGAATAGAAAAAGGAATACAAAAAGGGTTAAAACAAGGAATACAACAAGGAATACAACAAGGAATACAACAAGGCAAAATAGAAATAGTGAAAAGTCTTTTGAAATTAGGAGAGAAAGTTGAAAAAATATCACAGGTAACGGGATTAACAATAGAGGAAATTAGTAACTGTTCACCGCAGAGGTGCAGAGGAACAGAGAAAACATGGAAATAAATCAGATAACAGAAAAAATTATTGGGGCAGCAATTGAAATACATAAGACATTAGATTCATGTCTATTAGAATCTGCATAGGAAGAATGAGGAATAAAAGGATAGGTTTATTGATCAATTTTAATGTTTCTGTTCTAATAGATGGAATTAAGCGTATAGCCAATAGATTTTAATTTTTTCTCTGTGTCTCCGCGTCTCTGCGGTGAATAGTTACGTTTTTTAAAATTAAGGAGTTATGTAACAGGAGGGCAATAAGAAAAGAGGTGTGTTTGTAAGTTTATTTAAATCAAGGAGTTATGAATTTCGTGAAAGGCTATTTACTAAAATAGGGCTTCACGAAATTATAAACTAAGTAATCGGTTAAATGGTAACTAATTACCATTCACCAGTTACCAATTACCAAATTTAAGGAGGTAGAATGAAATGAAGAAAATTTTTTCAATTGAGCCAGTGGAAGGTAAAAAAAATACGGTCGAGATAACCTTCCTGAAAGATTTCACGCTAAAAGTGGATAAAAAAGATACCTTATTTGTCAAATTTCTGATGATGATGCTCCATTATAGCGGTGGGGCAGCATCTTATTTTGCGCCACTGTTAGGTTTTACTGAATCTGCATTTCGAGACATAAAAAGGAAATTTGAAACAGAGGATGTAAACTCTATCTTCTATCCCGAAATAGAAAAAGGGAAAGTTAAGGAGTTACCTGAACCAGAGATAGGCAAAATTATTGCTTTAATTGTTCAGAATCCCAAAGATACAAATAAAAAAATAGCAGATAAGTTTAATGCAGTTTCCTCAAAAACTAAGATAAGTTTGAAAGATGTAGAAAAGATTCGGGAGAAGTTTGAATTATAAAAACATTATGAAGTTAAAACGACCCAGAATACTTCTTGTTGATGATTCAAAATTTATGAGGATAATCCTCCGTAAGTTATTAACACACCAAGGATATGAAATAGTAGGAGAGGCTTATGATGGAGCATTTGCTATCCAGAAATATCGTGAGTTAAAACCTGATGTGGTATTAATGGATATAATTTTGCCAGACCCCACAATGAATGGCATTGAAACGATTAAATGGATAATCAAGATTGACCCATCTGCCTTAATAATTATAGTCAGTGCGATGGAAAATCAGATGTTGATTAACGAGGCATTGGCGGCTGGAGCAAAAAATTTCTGTATTAAACCTTTTGAACATAATAATCTTATAAAAATAATAAGTGATGTCATTAAAGAAAGATGATGGAAAAGGTTCTTATTATTGATGATTCAGCATGGCGTCGAGGACAAATCCGTGATTTGTTCCTTAATAATAAATTAGCCGAGTGTTGGGAAAGTAGAGAAGGAATTGAGGCTGTAGAAAAATATCGGATGCTCAAACCATATTTAGTTATTGTTAGAATTTTGGATATGCTCGGGGTGGAAATAGTAAAAAGGATTAGAGCAATAAATCCAGATGCGAGAATTTTAATTTTAAGTGATAGTGGAAATGAATCGTATGTAGGTGAGGCAATGCGAGCCGGCGCTTTGGAATATCTTATAGAACCTGTTACTCCTGAAAATCTCTTAGCCTCAGCAATCAGAATGATTAAATAAAAGGAAACAAGTTACTACCAGTCAACTTATTTCCGGTCAACTTTCCTAAAAAGGCTAATTAGAACAATGCAATTAACAAATTTTCAATTAGATGCATTACGGGAAATTGGAAATATTGGGAATGGGCATGTCAGCACTTGTTTATCTCAACTCGCAAATGAGAAAATTATCCCCATTATTCCCGAAATAAAATTAGTTCCAGCAAACAAATTTAATGAATTGATTGAAGATTCAGAAGGTTTAACTATTGGAATAAGTAGCGGGTTACTCGGAGAGGTAATGGGAAAAGTGGTGATGATTTTCCCTTACGAAAATGGACTTTCTATGTTAAATGAAACGATAAAAGAGCGAGACCCTTCTCTTACGACTATCTCGGAATCTGATGAATCCTATCTTAAAAAAATCGGTCAACTGATTATTTCTACTTATACCCATGCTTTATCTAACTTTTTAGATATTTTACTTGTTTGTTATACCGCAAATATTGTTATTTATAAAGGAGAAGATTTTCTAAACTGGTTAACTCAAGAATTAGAAATTTCCCTAAAACGACAAACCCCTTTGCCATATTCTGAAATAGATTCTGTTTTGTGTTATCAATCTACCTTTAATAAATCCCCATTTTTAAGATTTTGGGGAAGTTTTTTCTTACTCTTTGATGGACAGACGATGAAAGTAATCGTGAAGGCAATTGATAAATTAATTTTGAAAATAAAATAGTAAAATGCCAATTATTACTTTAATCACAGATTTTGGGCTAAAAGATAATTATGTCGGGATAATAAAAGGAGTAATCCATTCAATCAATCCTGAGGTAAAAATAATTGATATTACTCATCTTATAAATTCTTATGGTCTGGTGGAAGCAGGCTATATTCTCAAATCTTCTTTCAATTATTTCCCGAAAGGAACAATTCATATTATTATTGTTGACCCTGAGGTTGGTAGCCAGCGTAAAATTATTTTACTAAAATCAAAAGATTACTATTTTTTGGCTCCAGATAATGGAATTTTAAGTTTTATCTTGGATAGATTTAAAGAGATAAAAATTGTTGAACTGACCAATAAAAAGTATTTCCTGGAGGAAGTTAGTCAAACCTTCCAGGGAAGAGATATTTTTGCTCCGGTAGCCGCTTATTTAAGTTTGGGTAAAAACATTGAAGAATTTGGTCCTGAACTAAATAAAATAAAAACACTTGCTCCTGAATTTAAACCTGAATTTAATAAAGATAAAATAGTTGGTCAGATAATCTATATCGACCATTTTGGGAATCTAATTACGAATATTGTCAAAGAAGAATTTACTTTTGATGATTCTGAAGTGTTAATTGAAATAGCAGGGCAGAAAATAAAAGGTATTAACAAAACATATAGTCAGTTAAAACCAGGAAAACTCTTAGCCTTATGGGGCAGTAGTAATCACCTGGAGGTCGCCGCAAATCAGGCTAATGCTCAACAATTACTTAAAATTGAAAAGGGAAAAACAGAAGTCATAATTCGTAACCCTTCAGGTAATCTTTTACCGCAGAGACGCAGAGGAACAGAGAAAACATAGAAATAAATTAGATCACATAAAAGATTTTTTCTCTGCGTCTCTGTGTCTCTGCGGTGAACAGTTACATAAAATCCGTGTTTCATCTGTGTCTATCTGTGGTTGAATAATTACAAATTTGATTACGATGAAATTTATAGCCGATGATATGTTAGGTAAATTAGCCAAATGGCTACGAATTCTTGGGTATGATACAATATATTATCGCACACAAAACGACTATGATTTAATAGAAATTGCCCAAAATGAAGGTAGAATATTACTTACCCGTGATACACAATTGGCAAGAAACTGGATTGTTCCGACACTTTTAATTAAAGATGAAATAATAGATGAACAACTTAAACAGGTAATCCAGAGGTTTAAGATTGAAATAGAATGTGCCCTATTTTCAAGATGCCCAAAATGCAATACCTTATTGATAGAAATTGATAAAGAGATGATTAAAGATAAATTACCTGAATTTGTCTATCAAACTTATAATGAATTCTGGTGCTGTCCTACCTGCAACAGATATTATTGGCAAGGTAGCCATTGGATGAATATTAAGGCAAAGGTAGAAAATCTAAAAGTCTTACGGTAAAATGTCAAGTAAAAAATTAAGTTTTTTGGTAACGAGAGCGTTGCGTAGAACTTAAGGCTATATTTACGGTGCGTGGCATTGTGTTACCTCATTTCTTGCCATCTTTTTGTTTCTCTTGACATTTTGGAGTCCCAAAAGATAACCCAGAGGGTCATTAA
>JBFLXS010000333.1 GCA_040755795.1 bacterium
CCGTAAAAGCTGATTAAATCAGAAGAGTGAACACATTTTTAAGGCTGGAGGCTCTAAATGCTTTATAACTGCTGGTAAAATCATAAACTACAGTTGATTGTGGAATTTAGATGCGTTTGCCCTGAGACAGGTGGAAAAAAATCTTGACAAAATTAGTATCCTTTTGATAAAATTAATTACTTAGTTTTTTTGTTATTTACCCAGGTGAACTGAAACAGTAGGTCCAGGATTTAAGGACAAGGAGTAAGGGGGGTATTTTCTACCTTGCTCATGGAACCTTGAACCTAACACTTCAGAGGGCTAAATAGTTACATCTTTTTTTGATTAATGGAAAGAGAAAAATATGGATTTTTTCAAGATTATAAACGAAGAAATTAATGAAATTGAGGCCGTCTTAAAAGAAAAGACCTTGTCTGATATTGAGTTTTTATTTAATTCCTCATCTTATATTTTAAAATCAGGGGGTAAAAAATTAAGACCGGTTTTACTTGTTCTTTCGGCAAAGGCGTGTAATTTTAATGGTGGAAAAAGATATATTAATCTTGCCTGTGCATTAGAACTTATTCATACCGCTACACTTATTCACGATGATGTGATTGATGAAGCAACACTACGACGAGGCAAACAAACACTTAATTCTAAATATGATAATAAATTGTCCATCCTCCTGGGTGATTATTTGTATAGTAAGGCGGTTGGGTTGATTATCTCAGATGGCGAGAAAAGAATAATGGAGATAGTGGCAGATACTGTTTCTCAAATATGTGAAGGAGAAATTTTACAAACCCTGAAGGCAAATACATTACCCAAAGAGCATGAATATTTGAATATGGTGGAGAAAAAAACCGCAATCTTTTTTTCTGCCTGCTGTAAAATTGGGGGATTAATTAGTGGGGTTTCACAACAAACAGTAGATTCATTAGCTTCTTATGGACTTAATCTGGGCACTGCCTTTCAGATTACAGATGATATATTAGATTTAATCTCAGATGAGGTAAAAACTGGTAAGTCAACGAAAAATGACCTGTTAAATGGTAAATTTACATTACCAGTAATATATGCCGCAAACTATTCAACCCCAACGGAACTAAAAATTTTAACTAATAGAAGTGAAAAAGAAAATATCCTGAAATTAATTAGGAAATATGGGGGTTTGGAATATTCACAAAACAGGGCAAAAAATTATGTTGATGTAGCTAAACAAACCCTTAATTCACTGGATAATAATCAATATAAAGATGCCTTGCTAAACCTGGCAGATTATACTATGGAAAGAGTAGAAAGTAATCAGTAAAAATCTGGTAATTGTTTGTCCATCTGAAGTGAGAATTAGTATTCTTTGCGTCCTGGCGAGAAATATGAAAGTTTTCTCTGCCTTCTCAAGAATTTAGTTTAATCTATTTTGTGTTTCTTCTCTGTGTCTCTGCGGTTAAATACTACCCCATTGAGACTTATGGGTAAGTTTCACAAAAAAATCTTGACAGAAATAAGGTATTATGGTATATTCTTAAAAACAGCAAACTATTTCCACCTGCGCGATTAGACTAATTCATCGCAGAGACGCAAAGGAAAAATAAATGTAAAATGTAAAATAGGAAATGAAAAATGGGAAATTTTAGGACTTCGCAAGACTCATTACCTTTTTTCAGTTATACATTTTCATTGGACATTATCCATTTTACATTTAACTGCACAGGTTGAAATTTATCCGAGGGTATTGTGAAAGAAAGAGGAGAAAATTAATATGCTTGAAGATTATACCTGGGTAGCGTTATTTTTAGTCGTGGGAATTGTTTTTGTGGCAGGTGGATTTATTGCTAACTGGATTGCCAGACCTTCGAATCCATCAGACCGCAAAAGCTCTACCTACGAATGTGGTGAAGAACCTGTCGGCACTTCCTGGATACAATTCAATATCAGATACTATTTATTTGCCTTGATTTTTGTTATATTTGATGTTGAAGTTGTATTTTTATTCCCCTGGGCAGTGGTATTTAAGGAACTTGGACTATTTGCATTTGTTGAAATGATAATTTTTATCGCTATTCTTGTTATCGGACTTATTTATGCCTGGCGCAAGGGAATATTGAAATGGGTGTAGTTATGGGCGAGGGGCGAGATGATAGTTGCAAGGGGAAAATAGAGGCGAGAGGCAAGATGTTAGGAACAAGGGAAAAACAGGAATGAATTAGTTGGGAGGGGAGGAGTATGAATAGAGAAATAAAACATTTTACGGATTTAGAAGTGTGGCGTCGAGCACACCAATTATTTTTGGATCTATTGAATGATATTAAAGAATTCCCTAAAAATATAGTAAGTCAAATAATCATTGGGCAAATGATTAGAAGTGTAGGGTCTATTAGTGCTAATATTGCAGAGGGGTTTAATTCAAGAAGTACTAAGCAATATATAAATTATCTTGATATATCACGAAGGTCAACAGCAGAAACTGAAAATTGGTACTATAAAGTAAGAGATGCAAATTATCTTTCGAAGAATATATGTTTAAAAAGAATAAAGGAATGTATAGAGATAAGTAAAATGCTTTATGGATTAATGAATAGCCTGGATAAGGGGCGAGGGGCGAGATGATAGTTGCAAGGGGAAATTTACTCGTCCCTAACATCTCGCATCTCGCAACTAAAATTCCTGGAGGTAAACATGGGATTACTTGAGAAAGTTGGACCAATCGTAGAAAAATTACCAGGTGGACAGATTATTTTAGTGCCAGCCGATTTTATCATCAACTGGGCAAGACGCTCTTCACTCTGGCCTATGACCTTTGGATTGGCTTGCTGTGCTATCGAGATGATGGCGGCGGGTGCCTCTCGATATGATTTAGATAGGTTTGGTGCAGGTGTATTCCGTCCCTCACCCAGACAATCTGATGTGATGATTGTTGCCGGCACGGTTACTCATAAAATGGCGACGCGACTTAAATTGCTTTACGACCAGATGCCAGAACCCAAATGGGTTATCTCAATGGGTAGTTGTGCTAATTCCGGCGGTGTATTTAATACCTATAATGTCGTTCAGGGAGTTGATAAGATAGTTCCTGTAGATGTCTATGTTCCGGGTTGTCCTCCAAGACCTGAGGCACTTTTATACGGCTTTTTAAAATTACAAGATAAGATTAAAAAGATGAGTATAGCAAGAAAAGTAGGGAGTAGGGAGTAGGGAGTAGAGAGGAGAGAGGAGAGAGGAGAGAGAAAATCACCTTGCTACTCGTTACTATTTTTAGGAGAACAGGCATGAGCCAAGGCTCACAAAGGGCAATGAAAATGGGAGAAGGACAACCCCCTAACCCCCTTTATTAAGGGGGAATTGCTGAGAGTCTCTTTCTTCCCGAGTCCCGAATCCCGTGTCCCGATTTTCAGGAGAAACGCTCATGCCCACAAGAAGTGGGCACAAAGGAAGATGAAAGTAAGTAGTAAGCGGATTTAGCGGATTGAGCAGATAAAAAACAGAAAAGAAATCCGATTAATCCGCTCAATCCGATTACTAAAAAATAAAAAATCTGTGTCCTCTGCGGTAAAATCTTGCGGATTATTTTCAGGGGAAAGGAAGTTTCACGCCAAGCACGCAAAGAACGCAAAGGGAAATAAGGGAAAAAATTACCTTTGTGTCCTTTGCGTGAAAAAACTATTTTCAGGGGAAACACTCATGAACCGTTGGTTCACAAATGAGGATGAAAATAGTAGGTAGGAGATAGAAGGTGGGAGATAGGGAGATAAGCGTGAGTAGTGGTGTTTTCTTTACTTTCTACTCTCTACTTCCTATTTTCAGGGGAAAAATGACTAATCAAGAAATAACAAAAATTATTAAAGATAAATTTAAAAAGGATATCTTGAAGGTAGAAACTGAACCTGATTTGACTATTTATGTCTCAGATGACAGGATATTACAAATTTGTCAATTCCTTCACGACGATGAAGAGTTGAATTTTGTGTATTTATCGGATATTTCGGGTGTGGATTATTCAGAACGAATGCCGCGATTTGATGTCGTTTATCATCTTTATTCGATAGAGAAAAATCATCGAATAAGAATAAAAACAGCGGTTGGAGATGGTGAGAGTATTTCTTCTGTTACTGGAATCTGGCAAGGTGCGAATTGGTTTGAACGAGAGGTATATGACTTATTTGGTGTTGAATTTGAAAATCACCCTGACCTGCGAAGAATTTTACTGCCTGATGATTGGCAAGGACATCCTTTGCGAAAGGATTATCCTCTGGAGGCAATCAAATGAAAGAGTAACCGTTCACTGCAGAGCGGTGAACAGTTACTGACTTTTTTTATAGATTATCTAATCTGGAGTTTCGTGAATTTTCTATGATTCCTTTCTTATTTAATCTTTGCGTTCTTTGCGGTCGATTTCTTTGCGTTCTTTGCGGTTAAAAAAGGATAAATCGCAAAGGGCACAAAGGGAAGAAAATAGGTGAAGCATTTTTTATCAACTCAACTTCAAAGAATAAGTTGCAAAAAAATCATCAGGCTTTTGAGCCTAATTTTGCCATCTTTGAGCAAAATAAACAGATTGATAAGGATAAAGAGAACTTTAGATAACCTCAATAGTAGCATAAAATTTACGAAAGTCCAG
>JBFLXS010000334.1 GCA_040755795.1 bacterium
TATAGCATTTCCTCCTCTTGATGTCAACTAAGCAGATTATTTCTTTTTTGTCACTTTGGCATCTTTTATCACCCAAAACTCTTCCAAACCTACACCATAACTAAAAGTCATTTGCAACGCTCTCGTTTAAATAAAATGCAAGAAACAGATATTCAATCTCTACTACTACTATAAACAGGTCGCTCCTACGGAGCTACAAACATATTGCTTTTGCGAAATACTACAAACAGATTGCTCCTACGGAGCTTTATTCATATTAGCTCCAGAGGAGCGATATATTTGTAGAAAGATTATCTCCCTCATAACAAATTAGCTCCATAGGAGCGGGCTGTTTATTCTTTTTCTCATCCTAATTGGGGGATATTTTATCCTTCTATTTCACAGGTTGGAAAAATTCAGAAAAAAGTTCTTGACTTTAACCAGTTAAAAGGATATAATTTCAAATGGAGAAAAAACTATGGCTATTTCATTGATAAGGGAAGAACAAGAGCATTTTCTTAGGATATTGCCTATATTATTAAAGAAGGATGAGCAATTTAAAACCTCACTCTATTCCGTCTTAAGCGAGACTTTTGTTAAAAAGGATGACTTTTCTGAGCTTAAGGAGATAGTCAAGGAGCTTGCAATCGCACAAAAAAGGACAGAGGAGGAATTAAAAGCCCTTACAAAATCCCACGAAGCCCTTACTGAAGAAGTAAGAACACTTACAAAATCCCACGAAGCACTTACTAAAGAAGTAAGAACTCTCGCTGTTTCTCAAAAGGGTTTCCAGAAACACTTAGGCACTCTTGACCATACAGTTGGCTTTAGGCTTGAAGACGAATCATTCAAGGCACTTCCACATCTTCTTAAAAGAGACCTTGGATTAGAAATTATAGGAAGGATTAAAAGAGATTATATTGAAACAAAGAAGGGAAGATATATAGAGGTGAACATCTTTGGAAGGGGAAGGTTGCAGAACAAGGAATATTTTATTCTAGGAGAAGCAAAGTCCCAACTTCAAAGGAGGGATGTTGATGATTTTATAAAACATGCTGAGATGGTAAAGGAATATATGACAGAAGAACAGATAAGGCTTCTTGTAACCTACCAGGCACATCCCGGTGTTCAAGATTATGTTAAAAAACAAGGGATTAGGCTATATTTTTCGTATGAATTTTAAAGGAGAGAAGTTTCACGCCAGGGTGCAAAGACCGCAAAGAAAAAAATACCTTTGCGTCCTTTTCGTGAAAAAAAGGGTGTTAGAAGTTTTTTACCGAGAATTGTTGATTTTACAAAAAATTATTGAGAGATAAAAGAAAATATATTAAAATAAAATAATAAAGTGGGAGATTTAAAAATGAAAGAATCATTAAGATATTTAAATAATGCCAGGTGCAAATTGTTAGACACGGTTTAGGACAGAAACAGGATAGGCACAAATGGACCCATCCACTGTAACAATTGTCAAATTGTGTTCTATTGCTTGGCAGATCAACATACGATCAAACGGATCACGATGAATTTTAGCAAGGTTAGCAAGTTGAGATACACTGGTTTCATCAAGAGATAAACTGGCTATCTGATGTCTTTGGCGTTGTATCGGTAAATAGATGTTTGGGGGTTGGGGTAATGAAAGTCTCCCCAATTCGTATTTAATGATCGCCTCCCACAGCGAGACAATACTTAAGTAGACTTCGTTAATAGGATTACGAATGGTATCTCGCATATCTTCTGGTAATCGTTTGTCCCCGCTGATGAACCAGAGAAAGATGTGACTATCCAAAAGTAGTTTCATTGTTCTTCAAACTCCTGAATGATACTTTCTGGCAATGGATTGTCAAAGTCATCTGATACGATAAACTCTCCCTTGCATAATCCAAAAGGTCGTAGTTGTTTAGAAGTCGAAACAACAGGTCTGAATTCTGCCAGTGGCTTACCATCCTTCATAACAACAATCGTCTCTCCAGATTCCACATGTGGAAGATAAACCGATAAATTTTGTTTTATTTCATCTACACTAATTTGAACCATTTTAAAAAATCCCCGTAACTATTCAGCCACTGATTAACACAGATTAGCACGGATAAAAAAATAGTAAGCATTCAGGTGGTGTAACAAAAGGAGATGTGGAGATTAAGGAGATAGGGAGATATTATTAAAAAAATTGAAATTAATAGAAACTAATAGAAATTTATGGAAATTTGTTGTTTTCCACAATCAATTTCTACCTATTTCTATAAATTTCAATCTATTTCTATTATCTTATCTCCATATCACTCTTATCTCCTTATCCCCTTTCTTACACTTTTGATATATAGCCTGAACGGTTACAAAAAATAAAATCAGTGTTTCATCTGTGTCCATCTGTGGCTGAATAGTTACAAATCCCCTTCCTACCTTTTTGTGTTCCCGCGTTTCTAACGATCAAGTTCAGCGGCGGCGGAACGCCGTCCGCTGCAACGATTGGTTATCTGATTGACTACCTTGAAATTTTCTTTCTTTTCGTTATTTCGCAGATTTTGAAAAAAAGTGTGCAGATCATAATTTGCTTGCTTTGCAAGTTCTTCACCTGCTTTGTGGACATCTTGGACAATTGAGTCTTGCCACATAGTTACACCTCCATTAACTCCTCTGGTGTGCAAATAATCGGTGTGTGAATACCAAAGGGCTCGTTTATCTTCATTAACTTCTTAATAACTTCACCATTAGCAAGGTGTGCACAATTCCAGGTTATAAGATAATCAATGTTATGAACAGAGGCAACAGCAAGATGAGCAGCGTCACGGAAAGACTTTTCTGGAATTTCTAATTTTTCCATGTATACTTGTGCCATTTCCTCAACTTTATTATTCAATTCCAAATGAGGAAAGTCCTTTAGTTCTTCTAACCTTCTTTTAGCCGCTTCTTGATCACCCAATCCAGCTTCTTCAATTACAACCTCAGATATAAAAATGTTAAATTGTCCTACTGCCATAGGCCACCATTGGCGTGTAATTTCTTGATGAGCAAGGACTATGATGTCTCGACTTGGCTTAGAAGTATAATAGCTCACTACTGTAGTCTCAAGGTATATTGATTCTTTCATTCAGTACCTCTTTCATCCTAATATTTATGAAATCATTTGTCAGATAACGATAAAGTTCAGGTGCGGCGGGGAGAATTACCACAAAAGTTTGATAGCAAGATAAAACTTTGAGAGACCACAAAACTCTAATTACGGCACAGTCCCCCGCCGTCAACTGCAACGCAGGGTTAGACAAAAGCTCTGATTCGCTGTCTTTTCCTTTTCCTCTGCCTCACCGAATTATTGTGCATTCCACATTCACGGTTTGCCCCTAAAATATCTCCTTTTTATTTTCTCACACAAAGCCACAAAGAACACAAAGGTTTATTGTTTTATTCAATTCCTTTGTGACTTTGTGTCTCTGTGTGATTATTTGTAAGCGTTCAGGTGGTAATTTACCGCAGAGACGCAGAGAAACAGAGAGGAAAATCTCTCTTTTTCGTGTTTATCGCGTTTTTCGGTGTTTAAAAAGGCTTAAAAACAGTTAGTCAAAAGTAAGTATTAAAAGATTAATAAACAACGAAAGCCTCGAAAGGCACACAAAAAAAAGGAAATTTCTGTCTCTGGTGAATAGATTTTAATTTTGTAACTATTCAGCTTCCATTTTTTTCCTTTTAACACTGAAAGTGTTAAATTTCACATAACCGTAGATATAATCTACGGAAAAAGACTCGTGAGCACTACTCGACCCTGAAAGGGTCGAATTTTATCCATCGCCTGAAATTCAACCCTTTCAGGGTTGAGATGTCGTAGATGTTTCGTTTCCGCAGGTTTCTCCTGCGGTTATGTAAAATTTAAACCTTTCAGGTTTGATAAAAAAAGACAGTTAAAAAATGACGAAACTACATTGCTGAATAGTTACTTAATTTTTTTCTCTGCGTCTCTGTGTTTCTGCGGTGAACAGTTACGCGGTTAATTTCTTTGCGTTCTTTGCGGTTAAAAAAGGATAAATCACAAAGGGCACAAAGTAGTAACGCAAAGGACACAAAGGGAAGAAAATAGGTAAAGCATTTTTTATCAACTCAACTTCAAAGGATAAGTTGCAAAAAAAAATCATCAGGCTTTTGAGCCTAATTTTGCCATCTTTGAGCAAAATAAACAGATTGATAAGGATTCAAATAGCCTCAATGGCTCCTTAAATTAACGAAACTCCAGGAGTAAAATAGTATGAAGTATTTTTCCCCCTTTACTTGCTTGGTATGCTGAATAGTTACTTAACCGCAAAGAACGCAAAGAAATCAACCGCAAAGAACGCAAAGATTAAAGGAGAAAGGAATCATAGAAAATTCACGAAACTCCAGTTACTAAATGATGGCTTTTTTGCCATACTACAAGTTGTCTAAAATCATCTAACTTCTCATTCATTTTCTTTCCCTTTCCTACTTCCCTACTCTCCTACTTTCCTACAGGGTGAATAGTTACCAAAAGATTGTAACCGTTCAGGCTATATATCAAAAGTGTAAGAAAGGGGATAAGGAGATAAGAGTGATATGGAGATAAGATAATAGAAATAGATTGAAATTTATAGAAATAGGTAGAAATTGATTGTG
>JBFLXS010000335.1 GCA_040755795.1 bacterium
ATTAAGGTGTAATCCCATTATTCCTTGAGGTTTCCAGCTGTCTAATGTATAATATCCCCGATGGGAATTATCGACATAAGCAATATTTCCTTTAGGAATTCGGGTTTGATTTCTTTTATTCAATTCAGTAGAAACCAGAATAATAATGAGTGAGAGAAAGACAAGAGAAATGAGAACAATAGTATTTCTTGAAAATATCAAGAAAAGGATTAAAGCAATTATTAAAGTAACGACTGGAAGGTAGGGATAATTAATGATTGATTCCATTTTTTTGTCTCCTTTTTATTTTACTCTATTTTCTATTAATTGTCAACCTTTTTGTTTGAAACCGAAAAAGTGCTTGACAATTTCTCAGAGATATGCTACATTTTAAAGCAATACGCGATGTTCGAGTTTTTGTAACCATTCAGGATATAGCCACAGAGTCACAGAGAACACAGAGGGAATATATAACCACGAATGAACACAAATACAAAAAGATTGTAACTATTTACCCAAATGAAGTGCAAGGTAATCGGTAACAACCAATTGATCTTTTCCCTTTACTGATAACCTGATCACCGATAACTGATTACCTGAATTTCACTTCAGATGGCTAAAATGTTACAAAAGAAGTGATAGGAATTTGCTTTTGGGGTGTTCTGACTGTTCCAAAAGGAGGTCTCTTATGTATCTTCCGGAAACTGATTCACTAAAGATTGTTGAGGCAATCAGAGGGCTTAAAGTCCAGGATAAAGAAGTTGCCTTGATTATGCTTGGGGAAAAGAATAAGCCTGATGTTGACCAGATGATTGCCGGTCTTAATGAAATGGGCATCGACTTTTTTGGCGGGGTATTTCCTGGAGTAATCTATGGTGACAAAAGATATGAACAAGGAGCGGTGGTAAATGTTTTCCCTGCAGTAAAAACCCCTTACCTCATCAAAGGGTTTAATCAACAAGAGATTCAACTCCCAGAGCTGGGTGAAGGAATCGAAGGATGCACAGCGATTGTTCTGGTAGATGGACTGACCACAAATATTGCCTTTTTTCTTTGCGAGCTTTTCAATCGGCTGGGTCAGACGGTTCATTATTTTGGAGGCGGGGCTGGGTCATTAAGTTTGAAACAGACTCCTTGCCTTTTTACCAGAGAAGGGTTTGTTCAGGATGCCGCGGTGATTACCTTTGTCCAACTAAAAAGCAATCTGGGGGTTCGGCATGGTTGGGAAAAAGTAATGACTCCCTTTGTCGCCACCAAAACCAATAAAAATGTTATCTCTGAATTGAACTGGAAAAATGCCCTTCAGGTCTATCGGGAAGTAGTCGAGGCTGATTCAGGCAAAAAGCTATCTGAAAAAGATTTCTACTCCCTGAGTATGACATATCCATTTGGGATGTTCAAGGAGAATGCTGAGGATATTGTCCGTGACCCGATTGCTACAAATGAAAAAGGAGAGTTAATCTGTGTTGGTGAAGTCCCACAAAATAGCGTTTTGAGTATTTTGAGAGGAAACAAGGCATCTTTGATTCAAGCCGCTGGTCAGGCGGCAAGTGATTGTCAAAATCTTGTAGGGGAAAAGGTATCTCATTGTTTAGTTGCTGATTGTATCTCAAGGGCACTTTTCTTAGGAGAGGATTTTGAAAATGAATTGGCATTGGTGAAAGAAAAGATTGCTACTATAAATGATAAGTGTGTGCCAGAAGGTATGTTGACTCTGGGCGAAATAGCCTCTTATGGAGAAAGATTTCTTGAGTTTTTTAACAAAACTATTGTTGTGGCACTCTTACAGAAATCCTAATTTATTTAGTAACTATTCACTGATAGGATATTAACTCAAAAGTCAAATGTCAAAAGTCAAAACTGAAACTCAAAACTTTAAAACTGATTTAAAGAGGCGGTGTTATTACCTTTCAATCAATATCATTAAATTTTTGGAAACTTTACCAGATAAAAGGGTTTACTGGATAATTGGAGATCAACTTCTCCGTTCTGTCACCAGTATTGGTGCAAATATCGTAGAAGCTAAATCGGCTTCATCAAGAAAGGATTTTATTAAGTTTTACGAGATTGCTTTGAAATCTGCTAATGAGAGTAAATATTGGCTCGGACTCTTGCGAGATGCTACTGAATCTGATAAAAATAAAACTAATGAATTATTAAACGAAGTAAATGAAATATCAAAGATGTTAGGAGCGAGCATATTAACTTTGAAGAATAAAAAGTTTTGAGTTTTAAGTTGTAGTTTTGAGTTTTGCGTTTTGAGTTTTGAGTTATTAGCAAGGAGGTATTGGATGAATAATAAATCAAAAGTCCTAAAAGATATTTTTATGCTTTACGAGTTGGCTCTTTCTATTGGTAAATCCCTGGATTTGAAAGAGGACTGTGCCATATTCTTAAAGGCACTTATGTCTCGACAAAATCTTGGATTTGCCTCAATCTGGATAAAAAACGAATATCTGGATAAAGAGGACAAGGAATATGCCTCTTTAATCTATGCCTATCCAGAGTTTCGAGTGAAAGAGACCAGACTACCCCTTAATCATCCCCTCTTTACCCTGCCAGAAGGCAGAAAATTCTGGACAGTTGCCTCAAGTGAACCTGATTTCTCTCAGGTTGTTACCGAGAAAGAGATAGAAAAAGAGGCTTTTGCTGTTTTTAGCCTCAACAATCTGGGATTCTTAAAATTAGTTAAAGAAACTCCATTCGAAGAAGAAGGACTTTATCAACTCTGTGATGTTATCTCTGAATTTGCTGCTTCCCTTAAAGGATGCTTATCACATCAAAAACTGAAACAATCCGGGGAAAGACTGAAGTTATACCAATATATGGTGGAATCTGCTCATGATGCCATCTTCTTTAAAGACTTAGAGAGCAGGTATATTATTGCCAATAATAAGGCGTTAGAGGCTTTTGGTCTTTCCCGTGAAGAAGTAATTGGGAAAAACGATTTTGAATTGATGCAGGACAAGGAAGAAGCAAAAAAGAATGTCGAAGATGACCAGACAGTCTTCAAAACTGGCAAACCTCAAGAAATCACCAAGCATATGACCGATGCGGCTGGGAAAAAATACTGGTTTCAAGCAATAAAGGTTCCCCAGTTTGATGATAACGGTAATATCATTGGTCTGGTTGGTATTGCCCGTGACATCACCAGGCAGAAATGGATGGAGGAAGAATTAAGAAAACATACTGACCACCTTGAGGAATTGGTACAAGAGCAAACTGTAGAATTAAAAAACGAGATTATGGAGCATAAACGGACAGAGAAATTACTTGCGGAGAGCGAAGAGAAATTTAGATTAGCCTTTGATAACGCAAAGGATGCTATCTTCTGGGCAGACCCGCAAACAGGTCTAATTACTAATTGTAACAAATCTGCGGCGGTTCTTTTAGAGAAAGAAAAAAGCGAGATTATAGGCTCACATCAAATCACAGTTCATCCACCGGAAAAGGCACAATACTACGCAGAGATGTTTCGCAAACATATCGAACATAAGGGCTGGGCTGATGATGAGGCAGAGGTAATCACTAAATCAGGGAAGATAATCCCTGTGAACATCACCGCCTCTGTAACTTTAATTCGTGGAAACCCAATAATTCAGGGAATATTTCACGACATCACCGAACAAAAGAGGTTACAAAAAAAACTGATAGAGACAGAAAAATTAGCCGCCACAGCCCGGATTGCCGCTGAGGCCGCTCATGAGGTAAAAAATCCATTACAGGTCATCAAATCAGGACTATACTATCTGAAAATAACTCACAAAGAGGATATTGATGCCCAGCAGACTATCCAACAGATGGATAATGCCATAGGAAGAGCAACCGGGTTTATCAATGACCTGCTGAATCTCTCAAAGCCATTTGAGTTGAAAACGGCTAAGTGCCAGGTGAATAAATTAATCAAGGAGGCAATAAAGGAACTCCCAGCAGAACTCCTTTCTAATATCGATGTAACGCAAAAGTTAGCCAGCGACCTGCCGGAGATTAATGTGGATTCTGACCGCATTCGTCAGGTGCTGGTTAATCTGGTGAAGAATGCGGCTGAGGCAATGGGAGAAGTTAAGAGTAAAAAATTAAGAGTAAAAACTGAAAGAGAGGGAGATTTTATCAAGATAGGCATCTCGGATACGGGCAAAGGCATAGTTAGAGAGGAGATAAGCAAGATATTCGAGCCATTTTATACCGGCAGAGGCAAAGGAATAGGTCTGGGGCTGGCTATCTGCCAGCGTTTAATTGAGGCACACCAGGGCAGGATAGAGGTAGAGAGTGAAGTTGGGAAGGGAACAACATTTGTGGTATTCCTGCCAATTTAGGGAGAGATTATTTACCGCAGAGACGCAGAGGCGCAGAGAAAAAATAAAATCTATTTGCAGAATTAGCTCCAGAGGAGCGATATATTTGTAGAGATTGTCTCAATAATCTTTTCTGTTATCTGATTTATTTTCTCTGTTTCTCTGCGTCTCTGCGGTGAAGAGTTACAATTTTTGTAACTATTCACCACGAAGGGCACGGAGAGCACGAAGTGAAATTTGATGAATTATCGAATAGAGTCATTGGATGCGCTATAGCGGTGCATCGAACTCTTGGGCCAGGTTTGCTTGACACCGT
>JBFLXS010000336.1 GCA_040755795.1 bacterium
ATACTCAACACCGTTACAAATTGCGATTTTAGAGATGGTTCACTTTAGCGTGAAAGCTTGCGGTTAAAAAATGGATATGAAATTAGAAATTGGGGAAAGAAGTGAAGACCTAATTTCTAATTTCCAAAAGAAATCACAGGAAAAACGATGAAAATGAACCGTCCCTAAATAGCTCAGTTAATGGCAGTGTCCAGTATAGTTACCAATCACCAGTTACCAATCACCAGTTACCAATCACCAGTTACCAATCACCAATCACCAGTTACCAGTTACCAGTTACCAATCACCAGTTACCAATCCTTTTCTATCTGCTTATCTCCACTAATCTGAACTTGTTTTCGCTTTTGAATCTCTTTTTCTTCCTCTTCTAAAGCCTGTAATATTCGCCCTGCATCTTCTTTAGACATCTTATTTTTATCTTCTTGCTTTGCTTGTTGAGTTTGTTTTTCTTTATTTTTACCATTTTCCCCTTCACTACCTTTAGATTTTTTTTGTTTTTGTTGTTCAGATTTAGCAGGGTGTTTTTGAGATAGCTGTTTTAATTTTTTAAGCACAAATTCTAAATTATACTTTGCCTCTAAATCATCAGGATTAATCTGTAATGATTTTTTATATGAAACAATGGCATTAACTAATTTCCCATCTCTATATTGAGAATTACCAATGTTATAATAAGTTTTAGCCCGGAATAAGGTCTCCTTATTTTTAAGGGCATTTTGATACTCTTTAATTGCCTTTTCATATTGTTGTTTTTTATAAAAGGCATTGCCTATATTAAAATATAACTCTGTAGATTGAGGTTTTTTAAGTTGTGCCTCTCGATATTTTACTAATGCCTCATCATATTTCTCTTGCCCATAAAGTTTATTTCCAACCCTATTTTTATCAGCAACAGGGTCTAAAAAACCTAAAAAGGTACAAAAAGATATTAAAATAATTACCTTAATTCTATTCAAATCTTTCCTCCGCCATTTTCCTGTGGGTGCTGATACTCATTTCTATTACCAGTAAAATCAAGACACCAATTAAGAAATACTGAAATCTATCTTCATACTGAATGTATTGTTTCGACAAAAGTTGTTTCTTTTCCATTCTTAAAATATCCTGATATATTTTATTTAATTCAATTTCGCCGTAGGTCGCTTGATAGTATTTACCATTAGTTAAAGATGCAATTTTCTCAAGAGTTGCTTCATCTAATTTACTCATAACGATTTCACCTGAGGCATCTTTTTTATATTCAATTTGTCCATCTGGGGTTTTAACAGGTATAGGTTCTCCTCGAGTCGAGCCTATGCCAACGGTATAGATTTTCACGCCTTTTTTTTGTGCCTCTTTAGCCGCTTGAATAGGGTTAGTGTTATGGTCTTCTCCATCCGTAAGTAGAATCAGTGCTTTATATTTTTGTTCCTTTTTGACAAATGCCGCGGTGGCGCATCTTATGGCATTTCCAATAGCCGTTCCTGGCACTGGCACGGCATTTATATCAATTGCCTCGAGGAATATCTTTGCCGCACTGTAATCAAGGGTTAATGGGCATTGGACAAAACTTTCACCTGCAAAAACAACCAATCCAACACGGTCTCCTCTTAATTTATCAATCAAGTTACTTATTTTTTGTTTTGCATTTGTTAGTCTATTTGGTTTAATATCCTCCGCCAGCATACTCAACGAGGTATCAATCGCTAAAATTATGTCGATACCTGTTCTTTTTATTATCCCTGATTTGGTGCCTATTTGAGGTCTTGCCAGGGCAATTACCAATAAAATAAAACTTAAGACAATTAAAACCGCCTTTATTTTTTGTCGGTTATTACTTATTGTCGGAGACAATTTTTTTAGCAGGTCTAAATTACCAAATTTAGCCAATGCCTTTTTTTTCTGGTAAAATACAACTATGTAAAACAGAATTAAAACAGGTATAGCGGTTAATATAACTAAATATTCTGGTTGAGCAAAAAGGTTACCTGAATTCATCATATTAAATACCCGTTACCCACAAATTCCAAACCGTTCTCCTGAAAATAGGAAGTAGAGAGTAGAGAGTAGAAAGTAGAAAGTAAAGAAAACACCACTCCTCACGCTTATCTCCCTATCTCCCACCTTCTATCTCCTACCACTATTTTCATCGTCCTTTGTGCCCCGCAGGGGCATGACGGTTCTCCTGAAAATAGCCGTAAGAATAGAACACGGATGACACGGATTAGACGGATGAGCACGGATTTTTTATTTTTTTAGTAATCGGATTGAGCGGATTAATCGGACTTCTTTTCTGTTTTTTTATCTGCTCAATCCGCTAAATCCGCTTACTACTTATTTTCATCATCCTTTGTGCCCACTCCCTGTGGGCATGAGTGTTTCCCCTGAAAATCGGGGTTCGGGGTTCGGATTTAAGGGTTAAGGAATTCTTTTATTCCCGAGTCCCGAGCCCCGATAATTAGTTTGCTTTTTTAGCTAAAAGATGGCTAAATGCTGACAACTGATGGCTGACTGCGGAACGCTTACCTCCTTTATACTATACATACAGCCACAGTAATTCTGGCGAAAGAGATTATGTTGTTTAGCAAAATTCATTGCTAATTTACTCCCTTCCTTTTTCTTGAAATCACGCTCAAGAAAGGCTTCACCACCCAAATCCCGTCCTATTTTATTTATCAGCACACTGTTTTTATGTGGACTTACAGTTAAGGTTGTTGTGAAATATGGAATGTTTAATTCTCTAATTTTTTTAAAAGTTGCATTTAGCCTTATCCAGAAACATACCTCACATCTTTTTCCCCCTTCAGGTTCATCCTTTAAGTTTTCAGTAAGTTTAACCCAATTATCCTTATCATACTCGCCTTCTATCAATTCAAAATCAAGGATTTGGGAGACTTGTTGGGCGACTTCAAGACGCCTTTTATACTCTTGTTCTGGATAAATATTTGGGTTATAAAAAAATCCGATTACTTTAAACCCTTCTTCTCTTAATCTTTCTACAACCCCACCTCCACATATTCCACAGCAAATATGAAGTCCAATAGTTTTCATAAATACCTCAAAAAAGGTAAGAGGACGATTGTATGTATTTAGTGTTTTCGTCATAACCGTTCACCGCACAGATACAGAGACGCAGAGAAAAACAGACTTCTAACCCCTCTCAAGAGGGAAAAATTGATTTATTTCTATGTCTTCTCTGTTCCTCTGCGTCTCTGCGGTGCATTACTATCTAAACGGTTACAAAATTAGTTTAAAATATACCATGAAAAACATTAAAAAGTCAAGACATTTTTTACTAAAAGGGGTAAGCGGATAGAAATTTTGTTGACATAAAATGAAATTCCTGATAAAATCATTTATGCCAATTAATGAATGCGGAAGTGAGAAGTAGAAATACCGAACTAAAAAAATTAATTCCGCATTCCAAATAACAAATACAGGAGATTAATATGATCGAAGAACGATTAACTATTCCAACATTAACTTTTGAAGATAAAGAGATTGAACAAAGTCTTCGTCCAGCGGAGATGGCTGAATTTGTTGGGCAGGATAAGATTAAAGAGAATTTGTCTATTTTTATTCAAGCGGCTTTAAAAAGAAAGGAATCTCTTGACCATATCTTACTCTATGGTCCGCCAGGACTGGGGAAGACGACATTGGCATATATTATTGCTCATGAACTCGGCACAAATATCAAAACGACCTCAGGACCTATTTTAGAAAGACCCGGTGACCTTGCTGCTATCTTGACTAACCTTGCACAACAAGATGTATTGTTTATTGATGAGATTCATCGGATAAATCGAACCGTAGAAGAATTGCTATATTTAGCTATGGAAGACTTTAAATTAGATATTATGATTGGCAAAGGACCTTCTGCCAGGTCAATAAAACTTGATTTACCCAGATTTACCTTAGTCGGTGCCACAACAAAGGCAGGACAACTAACCTCACCACTTCGGGATAGATTTGGCGTGGTTAATCGCTTAGAATTTTATGAAGAAGAAGATATGTTTAAGATAGTCAATCGTTCTTCAAAGATTTTAGGGATTGAAATAGAGGAAGAAGCCAGCTGGGAAATTGCCAAACGCAGTCGGAGAACGCCAAGGGTGGCTAATCGACTCCTGAAAAGAATACGAGACTATGCAGAGGTAAAAGGCAAAGGTAAAATTACCAAACAAATAGCAGATATAGCCCTATCTGCCTTTGAAATAGATGAAGTAGGTTTGGATAATATGGACCGCAAAATTATGGAGACATTGATTGATAAATTCGGTGGAGGTCCTGTTGGACTTAATACCTTAACCGTGGCGGTAAGCGAGGATGTTTCTACGATTGAAGATATTTATGAGCCTTTTTTAATCCAGATTGGTTTCCTCAACCGCACACCACGAGGCAGAAAAGCTACTGCCTTAGCCTATACACATCTTAAAAAGGGAGGATATCTTCAATTGTGAATTGAACCTGGCACATTTCCAGATTGTAACCGTTCACCGCAGAGATGATATGATAAAGTGTCAAGTTTGACCTGCGAAAGATTTTATGGTATACTATACAAAAAGTATTAACTAACTAAAATAAGGAGGACAAACTTATGACACAAACAACA
>JBFLXS010000337.1 GCA_040755795.1 bacterium
TTTAAAAATAATAAAATTTTTTTTAAAAATATTCGTATGCACGCTTTTAAGGTCTAAAACTTGCCTATCCCCTTGATTATTAAAAGGTTAGCACCATTTTATGGTCCATCTTTGAGGGGAAGTTCCGCTTTTAGTAAAGACAGGTAGTTTATAGGCTATCAGGAGGTCTTCTAATATCGTAAAATAGTTTTCCACTACCTTACGCTCAATAGCACAATCACGGCTTATTGATGAAGTATTTAAAACAGATGCTTGTGAAAAACTCGCAGATTCCAGGAAGCGGTAAAATGCACCTAAGTTTCTTGTTAATCCTTCCTGCTGAACTTCTTCCTGCAGATAGGTTTTAACATAATTTTCCAGGTATCGTTTGGCATCAGATTCAGTATAGACACAAGGCAATTGTCCATATATTAAAGAGTGGTTTAGTTTGAAATCCTCACCTATTTCTGCGACTGTAAGGGGGTGGAGAGAATATCGCAATGCCCTGCCAGCAAGCAAATTCGGACCTTTTTTTCTTAATTTTCTGGCACTTGAGCCAGTCAAAATAAATTTATACCTGTATTTCTCAATCTGTCTGTGGATTTCATTTAGAAGTTCAGGAACCCGTTGGACTTCGTCTATAATAATCCAATCTTTAAAATTCCTGGGGATAAGATTCTCCAACCTCCCGGGATTGGCAAGGAGGTCATTAAATAACTCTGCTTCTAATAGATCTAAATAAATCGCACCAGCAAAGGTTGACTTAACCCAGGTCGTCTTTCCTGTCCCACGCGGACCAAATAAAAAGAAACTTTTATCTTCAGGTGGTTTTATTAATCTGGAATACATAGTTCCATTTTACATATATTTTTGGAATTGTCAAGAGGTTTTTACAATTAAATCAAGAACTCTCATTGACTTCTCCTGAAAATAGGAAGTAGAGAGTAGAGAGTAGAAAGTAAAGAAAACATCACTCCTCACGCCTATCTTTCTATCTCCCACCTCCTATCTCCTACCTACTATTTTCGTAACCGTTCAGCCACAGAGGCACAGAGTTCACAGAGAATTAGAGAAATTAGCTACATAAGGACACGAATTAACCTGTGACATTCGATAAATGTAGTGCGAACCTTTAGGTTCGCTTTCCTGCTTGCCAGAAGCGAGGCTAAAGCCTCGCACTACAAATCTTTTTATTATTCGTGTTCATTCGTGGTTATATATTCCCTCTGTGTTCTCTGTGACTCTGTGGCTATATCCCTGAATGGTTACCGATTACAATAGCCTTATAACCTCTTAGCTAAAATCAGCGTTACTTTATCAGAAGAAGCACCACCTTCTCCCACTGCCTCTAAATAGCAAATATAGACACCGATTGGTAGAATATCTCCCTCTTCATCTTGACCATTCCAGGTAATACTATAGTCTTCCTTTGGTATTTTATATTCTTGTTCGATTAATCTTTTAACTAATCTTCCTCGAATATCATAGATTCTGATGGAAACATAGCTGGATTTTGAGAGCGAGTAAATAAGGCTAAAGTTCTTTCCTTCTTCTGGACATAAGGTCTTATTTATTATCGTTACTATCCTGATTTCAGGAGGTTTTTCCGCAGATGAAATTATCTCATTGGGCAGACCTGACGTCGGAATAGAAACATACCAATCATTTTTAGAGTTGGTATCTGAAAGGGCATTTCTTGCTATTGACTGCCCGGCAGAGACTTTTGTGCTATCTATTGCCTCTCCTTGCCATTTCAAAGAGTTAATCAGCTCATTTCTATCTTTATCTTCATCTGCGGGTGGGGTATCATTTGCCCAACAAACTCCATCTATTATCTCATCGAGGAGATTAAAAAGAACCATCTGGTCAGTAGTTGAAGTGATGGATTCTTTATCCGTAAAGAGGTTTATCCGACCATTAATTCCATAGGTGTTATCTTGTCCTGCGAGCCCATAATGTAACAATAAAAACTCACCTGTTTTAATCGTGCAACTCCCAATTATCTTATCTTCATCACCATCTAAATCGTTAAAATAAACCCCTTTTATTTCGGCACCATTACCTTTATTCCCATCATCTACACAATAAACTTCAACCCAATCATTGCTCGTAGAAAACATTATCTCATTGATAAGTAACTTAACCCCTTGAATAGCAGGAACATCTAAATAAACACTATTTTGTTTTCCATGAGTCCCATAAGGGTAAGGGGTTTTAGAGGAATCCCAATAGAAGTCAGTATTTGAGCCCAATGGATAAATCTTTTCTAATGTCCGACCACTATTAACGGTGCCTGCTCCCCAATCATTATCATAACTTAATATATTGACAGGGGTTAAATTATCCTTTAAAGTTAAGGTATCTGTGTTATCATCTAACGAGAAATTCCCTAATTCAACTATATTTATTTGGTCCGGGTAACCATATTTATTAAATGTATCTTTATCTTCTATTAGCACTAAATAGTCATAGGATTTAATAGTTGTGGATGCAAGAATGATTTTATCCTTTGTGCCATCATTAAATATCCATTTAGAAATATCAATCTCCTCTTGTGTAGGATTATAAAGTTCTACCCATTCACCTTTAGAGTCTCCGACAAAAGAGGGGACATCAAACATTACTTCATTAATGATGACCGTATTTTGTCCCCACACTATCTCTATTTTTAAAAATACAAGGAGAATAATTATTACATTTCTCCACATAACCTCTCTCTATACACTCTAAAAATCGTAGATACTCCTCATCCGTAAGAAAGATTATTCTTCCTTCAATACCTACCGGTTACCAATAAAAAAGTCGGGGAAGAGCTGATATTAGTGCAACTTAGTATTACTTCTTAAGTCAAAGATGATGAAATTTCTCTTAGATGATTTGATAAATCTATAGTCATTACGCAAGAAATCCAGATTGTTGTATTTCATTAAAAAAGCATCTACATGAAATCGCTCAAAGGCAATTACTAAATATTTAGCTCCTTGTCTTCTATAGGTTTCAACAATTTGAGGATTAATATCAGAGAATTTAATATACCATCCTTTCCTCTTACAATAATATAGTAGCTCTGGACCGTGATGTGTATCGTAACTAACAATAATTAAGATGTCTTTTTCAACTAATTTATCTACTGATTTTCCTGCAAAATATATAGGACGAGACCAAAAATAAAAACTTTTAATAGCTTTATACGAAAACAAAGAGATGGATAAAAAAGCAATAGTAATAATAATCCAACCAATCACCTTTTCATACAGTAATTTTTTATTGATAAACAATATTAATGATTTTCCAATGAATATGGAAGCTACTGAGACTAACGGCAATTGATAATAATTATGTTCCATATTGCCTGCTGCCACAACAAAAAAGTAAATGATTATCCCTATAAGCCAAAAGTGGAAAAGAAACTCTTCTTTTTGTCTAACTTTTAAAATAATACCAAATAAAAATAAGCATAAACCTATGGGAGTTAACACCTCCCCTTTAAACCTATGAAACAATGTTATATAAAACTTCTTGTCTGTCCATATCTGAATATTTCCCCATTTATCCTGGCCGATATCCCAGATGCCAAAAGTAAGACTATATTCTTTGAATATTTGGTGAGCATGGTAATACCATAATATAGTGGGTAATAAAATTATACCTGCAAGTAACCACAATTTCCATTTTATAAATAAAGATTTGTTATATTTTATATAGGCTAAATATAGAATTGGTAATCCTAAATAAAGAGTAGGGATTTTGATTAATAGTGCCAAGATTCCACATAACCCAGTTAATAAGAAATTAGCCCATTTTTCATTATCTAACCATTGGCTAAAATAGTATATGAAGGCAATAGAGAAAAAGCTCATAGTTGATTCTGGCATAAATGTTCGACTATAATATATATTGAGTGGACAGATTGCAAAGAAGATAGTAGAGAAAAGGGCAGTTTTTATCCCTAAGTATTTTTTTGATAGTCGATAAATCAACCACATAGAGCCAACAGAGAAAAAAATAGCTAATAATCTACCTATCCATTCTTGAACACCAGTTATTTTATAAAGTAATGCCGCTATAAAAGGGAAGAGTTGAAATTCAGTCTCTACATAACCAGAAGAATTACCTCCCCAATCTATTTGAGGATAGAATATATTGAAATTATTATAGTAAAAGTTTCTGGCAATAGCTGCTGTATCTGTCTGGCGCCACCCAGCACGATCTAATAAAGGATTAGTAATATTTATTACTCGGAGTAATATACCTAATAAGATTATGACCATTAAACAAACTTTTACTCGCATGATTACTCTTTAACTGAACTGAACTGATAGGAATTTAACTGATAGGAATTTGCTTTCTGGACTGATAGGAATGGTTAATTTCAGAGACCATCTAATTTTCTTCATGTTCTTCGTGGTGAATAGTTACTCAAAACTTTACTTAGAATTAAATTTTCTACCAATATATCGTTCCTACGGAACTGATTGATTTGTCTATCTATTCCTACCGATATTATGTTCCTAACGGAACGATTATTCTCATGCCTTATTTATGGGTATTATCCTATGTAAACTTTCAGTTAATAACCGCTATAGTATC
>JBFLXS010000338.1 GCA_040755795.1 bacterium
ACTATTATCGGCAGAAAACCATTTTAAGATAATACTTCTTAATATAAAAAACCTGAAATATAGGCTTAAATTTACTCAAAATAAAATTAATGACTTCTAATTAAGGAGTATCGAAATCAGCGTTAAATATCTCCCTCTCAGGATTATTTAATCCTACTTGCCATCCCTCTTAACCCCATTTCTTAGGCCAATTTATCCCTCAAATTTAAGGGAAATTTATTGACCAAAATTACAAAATATCTCTCATACCTTTTTCTTTCTTTCGTACTCATCTTGAGAATGTCAAGCTTTTCTTTGGCTTTCTTTATATTCTTTGATTTAAAATCATCTCTTATGCTTTCATGCTTTAAAAAATATATCCATTCATCCAGATCGCTCTGGATGACATCCTCAAACTTTTCTACTTCTATGAGATAATATTCTGGATATATATCTTTAGTTTCTATGGTGATTATTGTTTCTTTATCTTTCTTCCTTAAAATCAATGGGTTTTTGGTATGTATTCCCCTAAATTCCGTATGTCCATAATATACATAATCATCTACCTTTTCGCCTAAGGTAAAATATAATATACTAAGAGATTGTCATAGAATAAGTATAACAACTTATGTGAAATTATACTTGACAGTATAGAGTGTTCTGTGCTATAATTCAAGCATGAATACACATTTAATCAAAGAGCGATTTAAAGCCTTGGAACCCTTTCTTAATGAGCGACTTCGCAGGATTGTCGCTGCAGCGGAAGCTACAGCCATAGGGTATGGGGGCATTTCCAGAGTCTCTCGCGAGACCGGGGTTTCGCGGCGTGCTATTACATTGGGTCATAAGGAACTCAAATACCCTAATAAATTCAAAATAGTCGGAAATCGGATCCGCAAGGAAGGCGGTGGGTGCAAGCGCAGCGTAGACAAGGATTCCACTCTCAAACAGGATATTGAAAGTCTGGTCGAACCCGTTACCCGGGGAGATCCAGAATCACCCTTACGATGGACATGTAAAAGTGTCCGCAAATTGTCTGATGAGCTCAAGCGAATGAGGCATAAAGCCAGTCATAACTTGGTCGCAGAACTCTTACGCGAAATGGGCTACAGCCTTCAAGCCAATAAGAAGACATTAGAAGGAGCGTCCCATCCCGACCGCAATGCTCAGTTTGAGTACATTAATGAGAAAGTCAAAGATTATCAGGCCGTTGGACAGCCTGTGATTTCCGTTGACACCAAGAAAAAGGAATTGGTTGGTAATTTCAAGAATGTCGGCAAGGAATTTTGCCCAAAAGGACAGCCGCAACCAGTTCGAGTTCATGATTTTATGATTCCGGAGCTGGGAAAGGTTTCTCCTTATGGTGTGTATGATCTAAGCCAAAATGTTGGCTGGGTCAATGTGGGTATTGACAATGATACCTCTGTGTTCGCGGTGGAGAGTATCCGCCAATGGTGGTATTCGATGGGGAAAGTGACATACCCGGAAGCTAAACAGTTGCTGATCACTGCCGATAGTGGCGGCAGTAACGGTTATCGGGTAAAACTCTGGAAACTGGAATTACAGAAACTGGCGAATGAAACGGGGCTATCCATTTCGGTTTGCCACTTGCCGCCTGGAACCAGCAAGTGGAACAAGATTGAACACCGCTTGTTCTCGTTCATCAGTCAGAATTGGCGTGGAAAACCCTTGGTGAGTCACGAGGTCATTGTGAATCAGATCGCCGCTACGACAACCAAAGAGGGACTTCAGGTTCAATGCCAGCTTGATACCAATTCGTATCCGACAGGAATCAAGGTATCGGATGAAGAGATGACCAATATCAATATCCAGAAGGATTCATTTCACGGCGAGTGGAACTACACTATCTCTTCAGCTTTTGCCTGAAGATGTTACAGTTATTTCATGACAATGCCTAACAGAGATTACCTTCTTTATCTTTTTATAAGGCTCTCCAATCTTCAGGTTTTCTACTATCAGCTTGGATGCTCCATATAAGAGCCGCTCAAGATAATGAATCTCCCTTTCATTTTGTATCTCTATTATGATGTATTCACCTTTATCATCAACAGTGAGCAAATCTACCCGGTTAAACTTATCGGTTTCATCCTCACGGTTCGATTCACTTTCCAGTAAATTTATTATTGTTATATCCTTTTGGAGGAGTGCGGTCAGGAACCCCTCTAATATATCGAAGTTAGATTTATCCCGCAGGATATATTTTGCCGCCCAATCGAATCTTATAAGCCTTTTTTCCTTTATTTCTTGCATCTTGTTGTTGCCTCCTTATTCTCAAATCAAATTATAATATAAACTTAACTTTTTGTCAACAACTTTTTAAGAGGGTTTGTGATTCAGACACTGGACTTTGGCACAGAGAATATATTAGGAAAGTGTGTAAAAAAGGGGATAATGGAGATTTTGGGAATGTGGGGATAAAATGGATAACAAAAAATCTCCATATCTTTCTTATCCCCATATCCCCTAATCTTACACCTTTTTGGCTCCCTTGATTCTTTTGTTTGATGTCTATGGTTTACTGTCTGAATCACCCAGCAATTCTCGGTGAAAATTAAAACCGTAATTTAATAAGGGTTGAGGGGTAGGGGAAAAATATTTTTCGCCAACTTTTTTTATTTTTTGGAGTGCGAAAGTGCCAGAGATGCTATCTCTTTGCTTTCGCTTTTTTCTGCAAAAGCCCGAAAGCGGTAGCAAGCTACCGCACTCCAAAAAGTAGCAAGTCACCGCACTCCATAACAATTCACCGAGAATTGCTGTTCGCTAAAGTTTTTTCTTGACAAATTGAATAGAACTTAGTATAATATTTCAAAAATAGGTTAAAAAAGGGAGGGAAGTAAATCAAAGGAGATGTGTATTCGATGTATAAATACCCTTATATTAATTGTGATAAAGAACTTGAGCCTGCACCAAACTTTTGCCCCTCTTGCTATGAAAAGATTATTATCTGTCCAATCTGTAGAACTACAAACAGGAATTTAGCTACATTCTGCCATAAGTGTGCCAGGGAATTACCAGAAAGCCCGGATTATAAGATGTACAAAGCCAATCCTCAACTTACTGGTTTCTCTCCAGTGAATCCCCCCCAGAAATTGAAAGATTAAAACTACAATGGTCAAAAAAGCTGGATAGAGCTGAAGTTTTTTCCTCTTTAATTACTGCCTATGGCTATATCTTTGTCTGTTCAAAGGATGGTACAGTTCATATCCTTAGACAATCTAATGGAAAAGAAGTTTGTACCATTTCTCTTGAAGAACCTCATGAAACAATTCAGACCCCTGCTATCTTTAATAAAACACTTTTTGTGGCCTCATCAAAGTCTCTAAAAAATACCTCAATAGGAGGTTATTGAATATGTCTAAAAGATGTTTATGTGAGCAATGGGAATATAAAGAAGATGATAAATATTGTAGTAATTGTGGAATGAAATTAATCAGTATGCGAGTTGAACCAGATAAATGGGTGTTTTGCCACCAGGATGATTTGGAGAGGATTGGTGTTCCTAAAATAACTAATGAGGGAGTAAGTAGATTAAATGTAAATTTAACTTTAGAAAAGAAAAGTGAAGAACCAGACTGGCTAAACATAACAGAATCCCATTTTGAACTTGAGGGTGGAAAATCAAAGCATCTACCTATTACTTTTGATTTGAAAGCGTTGGATAGTCAGAGAGATTATGAAAGGAAAATAATTATTGCGTCTAATGAACCTAATCCAAAGCATCCCTTCCTCCTGTTTAAGGTAGAACAAGCACCTAAATCTGAAATCTTAACACAATCTCCATTAGATTTGGGAGAGGTGGTAATTGGAGAGACAAAGAGGGACGTTATTCGAATAAAAAATATAGGAGGGGGGATATTAGAAGTCGGACATCCTGAAATCTCACCTAAGCTGGGAAATTTGATATGTATTCAGGAAGGGATTAAAATTTATAAAGGAGAAATTGGTGAAATTGAAATTATGATTAATCCTAAAGGATCCGACCTGGAATCTAAGGGTTACGAAGGGGAGATAAAGTTCAATTTTAATAAGATTAATGAGACACCAAGTATATTAGTAAAGGTATCACTTGAAAGACCTCCACAACTTAGAATAGAACCCCGGGTTATTGAATTCAGAGGTAAATGTCAAATAGAAAAAGGAACAGATAAAATGTTTAATCTCAAATTAGTAGAAAAAAGTAAGACATTTGAAATTAAAAATATTGGTGGAGGAGAATTGAGAATTGAGAAGATTGAAATAGAGGAACCAGAAAAGGATTGGATAGAATTTAAAGACAATATGCCCAATAAGAAAATCTTGAAAAAAAATGAAACAAAATCTATTACCGTAGAGGTGAAGATTGATAAGATACAAAAAACTGAGGATTCTGATAAAGTCAAAATTGTGGCAAATAACAATCAAATAGAATATCTGATGATAAATCTTAACCTAAGTTCATGACTCAAAAAATTAAGTTGTGTAAAATCAATGAGTTACAACTTCAGGAAATCGAATTTTGGCACTACAGATTTAAACTTTTCATAAGATCACCTTTATTGTTTTGCCAG
>JBFLXS010000339.1 GCA_040755795.1 bacterium
TTATAAATAAAAATTTGCACCAGCATTGCATTCACTCCAAGTCCTTAATTCTCAAGAGGTTGTGTAATATTCACCCCCGTTATACCGCTGAAAAGATATGTCAACAGCCTGTCAAGGTCTGACCCTATTCTACTCTCTATTCTACTCTTAATCCCTACTCCTGTTTATTCTACTTCCTCTCTTTCCACCGGACATGGTATTGGACATCGTGTCCTTATCTCTGGACAGACAGTTCTCTTTACCGGACAAACGGTTCTCTCTACTGGACATTGAGTTTTTACTCCTACTGGTGGACATATCGTTCGGATTGGTCGCATGGTAATACACTCAACTGAATTTACTGGACAATCGGTCTTAATCACAGGACAGTTGGTTCTCACTACCGGACAAACGGTTTTGTCTACTGGACACTGCGTTCTTGCACCGGGTTCTTTAGTCACGCAAGGTGGACATTCTGTATCTACTTGCGGACATCTGGTCTTTAGTTCTGGACATACCGTTCTTTCTACGGGACATTGAGTTTTTTCTGTTGGTTCTTTAGTCACGCAAGGTGGACATTCTGTGTCTACTTGCGGACATCTGGTCTTTAGTTCTGGACATACCGTTCTTTCTACTGGACATTTGGTTATCTCGGGCAACATAGTCGGTCTTACTTGAATTTCACCTGGTGTTCCGGGACCGGTAGCGCCTGGCACAACTTCAGCCTGGGCAACAATAATCTTACCCCCATTAAATCCTTTTAATGCTGTATTTAAAGTTGACTTGTACAGTGGAGAATCATTTGCATCTTCGAAACTAATTGCCTGTCGAACTCCCAGATTCAAACTCAATATCACCCCTACAAATACTATTGCTAATCTTACTATCCACTTATTCATTTTCTATTTCACCTCCTTTTCAATTAAAATTCCTCCCTTTTTTCTTATAATACTAAACTTAATATAAAAAGTCAAGTATTTTTTATATTTTTTTTCGTTTTTAATTGGCGTCGGTATAAAAATAAAGAGAAACGGTCATGAATCTATAATTCACAAAGGGCGATGAAAATAGGTTTGATGGTTTGATAGTTGGATAGTTGAATGGTTTCTTTGTGATTATTTTCAGGAGAACGGACATGCCCACAGGGTGGACACAAAGAAGGATGAAAATAGTGGTAGGAGATAGAAGGTGGGAGGTAAGGATATAGACGTGAAGAGTGATGTTTTCTTTACTCTCTACTCTCTACTCTCTACTTCCTATTTTGAGGAGAAAAAAGAAAAAAAATAAAATAATACTAAATTTTTTTAATTGACATTCCGATATTGATAGTGTATAATATAAATTATTAGGAAAAGAGTTAAAAATGAAATCTATAGAAAAAGAAACTGAAAATATTACTCTGGCAAGAAAAGGCAAGATGCGACTGGGAGAAATGTTGGTTGAGCGAGGGATTATTAATTATACCCAGCTTAATGAAGCATTGTCTGTTCAAAGGAAAAAAGGGGATCGGCTGGCAGGTATTTTAGTCGAATTAGGTATTATGAGTGAAGATGGAATTGCTGATTTCTATTCAGGGAATGTTGGGGTCAGACCGTGAATGTTGAATGTAGAAAAAACTGCTTTCTACATTCAAAAGCCCGTTGCCTCATCATATTCTTTGCCAGTGAAAGTGAAGTTATTTTCAAAGAACAATTAAGGAAAGGAAAACTAAATTTTACTATTCCTTTATTAACAATAAGTTATGTCTAATGTGAATTCTATAATCAAGGTGTGCCCCCACTATCTCCACAATTACCTTGCAATTACTCTTCTCCAAAAGTTCGATTTGACATTATTACATCATTTATATTTTCCAGTCCCGAATTCTCATATAACTCTATCTCCAATTTCTTCGCAACCTTTTTTATTTCCATTGATAACTCATCTGGCGTATGAAGGAAAGTGGTTATTATAAGACATGGAAAATCATGACTAGTTTCTATTTCAACTTTTACTAATCCTATTATCTTATTCCATTCTTCTTTCCAACATCTGCAATTTTTTGTTTTAAACATCACTTCGATAGGATTTGGGATTTTTTTATTATAAAATTTTTCTACCTCCTTCTTTGATTTATCAAGGAAAAATTTAAATATACTATCACACTTTGTTGGTTTATTCTCCTGTTTTTTAACAATAAGTCCTTTGGTGATAGAAAAATTATCAGATAACTCATCTCGAAAATCAAAAATAATATCTGAATTTTCAAACCCAATTAATCCCTTTGTTAATTTGATATCACTCCAACACCAAAACATATTTTTTCTAAAACGAGGAGCCATTTTTATTTTCCCTTTTTTTTAAATGGCCACCAGTGCCATTTGGTAATGTAAGGTTTTTTAAACCAAATCCCAATATGTCTTCCAAATTCTATATGTCTCCCATAATGAATGATATTTCTTCCTCGCAATATATCAAGACCAATATGTGTAGGTTCTCGGACACCAGCAACATTTATTCCAAAAACAAATGTTGGCCTTAAAGTAAGAAGAAGGAATATTGGGTCTTCCCATATCGGTATTGCTTCAATCCCTTCTGAACAAAGTCCCCACGGATCTATCCAGTTAATCGGGTCATTATAACAATACATATAGGGATGGAGGTCTTGGGGAATATCTATCATCTCTGGGACTATAAAATCAGGAGATGAAGAATCTATAGTATCCTCAAGAATATCCTCAAATGGTACTGGCAATGTCTGTAACACTACTGGTTCTAATATTGGGTCTTTTGTTATAAACCTTCCTATCTTCGGGTCATAGTATCTGGCGCCGAAGTAAAATAACTTACTTTCTGAGTCATATTGTTTACCTGTGAAGGAGTTATAGTTATATTTACCAATGTAGCCTTGCTTTACCTCTCCAAATGCATCGTAGTCATACGAAGTTAAAACATTTCCTCCTCTATCTGTGATATCTCTTATACTTCCTAATCCATCGTGATGGAAGAAGGCAGTGAATAATCCTCCCATGACTAAATCCTTTGATACAAACTGGTCATTTGCATAAATATATTCTGCTAATGGCCTGGCACTCCAAAAATCATACTCCATAAACTCTTTCTGCCCATCCCAGAGATATACTTTTATCTCACTTCCAACCTGCCTGGCTAACCTTCTGCCAAAACCATCATAATATTAAATTGTCAAAGAGCAATTAAGTGGAAAAACTTAATCCTTGCCTTCTACATTCAAGGTCTGACCCTAATTCCTAATCTGACCCTAATCCCTAATCCTTGAAATCTTCTTCTGTTTCTTTTAATTTCTCTGATTCAGGAAATATTCTAAGAGCTTCTTTAACACATTTTAAAGCTTCTTCTTTTCGATTAGTTTCAAATAAACACTTACATTTACCCCCATATGCTTCCTCTAAAAATTTTCTACTCATATTTATACTCTTCTCAAAAAGATGAAGAGCTATTTCATTGTTGTCCTCTACTGCGTAAGAATAAAAAGCTAATTCAAGTAAAGCATCAATAGATTTTTCATCAATTGCCACTGCTTGTTCTAATGCCTCTTTTGCATCTTCAAGTTTCCATTGGTTACTATCCTCTTCATCCAAAAGTTGAATCAACTCCCCTTTTAGGACTAATAAAGGAGTAAGATAAGGAAATTCTGTTAAGAGATGTTGAACCTCTTTTAAAGATTTCCTAAAGTCTTCTTGTTTCTCTAAGATCTCGATTGCTTCCATTTTTTCTTTCAGATATTTGAAATTTCTCATTTTTTCCTCTTCTTCAATAATCGTTTTCTTTCCTGAATTAACTTTTTCATTTGTTGAGCTTTTTTATCACTATTTTCTCAATTCGAGGTCTGACCCCTTCTGCTCCCCTTATCCTGTATTGATCATCTATACACCACATAAGTCTTAGCAATTTTATCGTGTAAACTCTGTTTCTTAGAATCAAAGGCAGCTAAAAGAAAACCAATCCCACATGTGGCACATGATAAGAGAAAAGCAAAATATCTTATCATAGCAATTTTATAATTTATAGGTGTATAATCTTGCTTAACAACCTTTATCTTTACAATCATTTTACCCAATGTAGCTCCATATCTTCCATGCATAAAAATAAAGTAACTACTTAATAATATAAAAGATATTATTACCCACACTTGACTAATTATTTCCCATAAAAGATTAATCTTTCTAATATCATCTACTTTTAGTATTATTCGGAAAAATACGAACATTCCTAAAGAAAAGAAAAACATCCATAAAAATCCGACTAAATCAAGAATCAAAAAATCAATTGTAAGAGAAATACTGCGTTTCCAAAAACTTGTATAACAATATTTATTATGGTTTACTAAAATATTTGGATTTTCCATTATTTTTACCAAATGTATTTTTTAAAATTTGTTTGATATTAATTTTTCTTCTTCTTCTGAAAATTCTCTATTATTTCGCTGATTTCGACACCCCTCTCATGTTTTGCATGATTTTTAAGTGAAAGCATTCAGAGAGTATTTATTTGCTGGAACACCTAATAGTTGTAATATTTCCAGCTGCAGAAAATTCAAGCTCGTCATA
>JBFLXS010000340.1 GCA_040755795.1 bacterium
TTGACCTAACATTGCAAGGCAGGCGGCGAGATTTATCGCAGTTGTTGTTTTTCCTACCCCTCCTTTCTGATTGGCAATAGTAATTATTCTACCCATAACATTATCCTCCTGATTATTGGTAATTGGTAACTGGTAATTGGTAACTGGTAACTGGTAATTGGTAACTGGTAATTGGTAACTGGTAACTGGTAATTGGTAACTGGTAATTGGTAACTGGTAATTGGTTACCAGTTACCAATTTTTAATTTCGTGAAGTCCTATTCAAAATTAGTAACCGTTCAGAATATAGCCACAGAGAACACAGAGGGAATATATAATCACGAATGAATCCCGTTAGATGTTCTACTATCTAACGAGGTGAACCCGAATCTCCCTGAACAACAAAAAGATTTGTAGTGCGAGGTTTTAGCCTCGCTTCTGGCAAACCAGAAGGCGAACCTAAAGGTTTGCACTACATTTATGATGGGATATCACAGGTTAATTCGTGTCCTTATGTGACTAATTTCCTTAATTCTCTGTGAACTCTGTGCCTCGGTGGCTGAACGCTTACCAAAATTAAGTTATTGGTTTTCTCTCTGGCACACCTACTCTTCGGGGATACTCTACAGGTGTTGGTTTTATCTTTTCTATAATGACTAAATTCCTCTCTTGATGAACAATGGGCAAGGTTATCCGTTTTTGTTCTTTAATCCTTCCCCCTAAAATATCTATCGCCTTTTGTGCAGAGATTAATTCATCTTGTAGAAAACTTCCTTTCTGAGAGATGAATAGCCCTCCTATTTTTAAAAAAGGCACTGTATATTCTACTAATGTATTTAATTTAGCAACTGCTCTTGATACCACTAAATCATATCTTTGGCGATATTCTTCTTTATTCCCAATTTCTTCGGCTCTACCCAGTAAAATCTCGAATTTTATCCCCAGGTGATTTTTAAGTTGATAAAGGAATTCGACATATTTTCCCTTTGAATCTAATAAAATCAAATTGACTTGCGGGTAACAAATCTTTAAAGGTATCCCTGGGAATCCTGCTCCAGTTCCTACATCGATTATCTTCATCTCATTAATCGGACAAAATCCCAGCGCGCAAGTTAATGAATCAAGAAAATGATTCACAATAATACCATCAGAAGTCTTAATTCCTGTAATATTAACCTTCTGATTATAGTCTTTAATTATCTTTAAATAAATAGAGAACAATTTTAGTTGAGCATCATTTAAAGCAATTCCTAACTCCTTTGTTCCCTGTTTGAATAACTCTTCTAACTGATACATTAATGCTTCTATTATTCTACATTCCATTCCTTTAGTGGTATATCCGTCGAATTCCGGTGGTGTCTTAATCTAGCATAAAGGTTGAAATAGTGTAAGAAAAGGAGATATGGGGATTATGGAGATAAGGAGATAAATTCATTCTAAAATTTTGGAAATTACAATGAATAATCTCCATATCTCCCTTTATCTCCTTATCCCCTTTTTTACACCAAATCTGCACAGATTTCACTATTAGAGTTATTTTCAGACACCACCCGAATTCCCAATTTATAAATACCCACCTTTACCCCTTTTAGGAGAGAGGCTGACGGTTAATAAAAAGATAAGTCCAGCAATAATAACCATCACTGCACCTGTTGGCACGGTTAATCCTTTGTTTAGATTGAGATAATATGAAAGCCAGATACCCAGAAATGATGAGGTAACACCAAATATAGCCGATAAAATAACGGCTTTGCGAATATTATAGGTCAGCTGACAGGCAGAGGCCGCCGGGATAATAATCATTGCCACAACTAATAACTCCCCAACTGCCTTTAAAGAAGAAACAATTGTGCCGGCGACTAAACAAAGGAGAAAATAGAACAGGAAAGTAGCCGGAAGACCAGAGGCATCAGCTAAATCCTGATTATAAGTAATAAAATAAAATTCTTTAAAAAATAGGAAAATAACAAGAATGACAATTATCGTCGTGACGATAAGTAGTTGAATTTCAAAAGCAGATGGAAGAATAAGCGTGCCAAAAATATAATGGCGTAATTCTTCTGCTTGCTCAGGTAAAACACCCATCAAAAAAAAGCCAATTGCCATAGTAAAAGCAAAGAAAATACCGATGGAGGCATCTAATTTTAGTTCTGCTCGTTTGCTAATATGTCCAATGAGTAATGCCGTGCAAAGACTGATGATAAGTGCCAGTGCAATTGGGCTGATGTTCAGAATGAATCCAAGGGCAACACCCGCAAAAGCCGCATTGGCAATCCCTACTCCCATAAAAGAAAGCCCTCGCAAAATAACAAATACCCCAACCAGAGAACAGCTTAATCCTACTAACACCGCAATCAGTAAAGATTTTTGCACAAAACTATATTTTAGAAATCCATATAGTTCAAATCCAGACAGGTCCATATTACTCTCCCCCTTCGTTCACTAAAAAGAAATAGTGATTATTATGAGAAAATATTGTTACTTTTACTTTATATAAATCACCTAAAACCTGTTCATTTAAGATTTCCTTAGGCGTCCCAATTTTATAGATAGACTGATTCAAACAAATTATCCTATTCAGCGATTTACTTAAAAGATTGATTTCATGGGCAACATAAAAGGTAGTTATTTGTTGAGTTTGATGGATTTCGTTTATTAAGTTAATAATAACATTTTGAGTGCCAATATCGATGTTTGCAGTAGGCTCATCTAAAAGAAGCATTTCAGGTTGTTGAGCTAACACTCTGGCAACTGCAATTCGTTGTTGTTGGCCCGAGGATAGATGTCCAAATGGTGTATTCACATAGTCTTTCATCCCTACTTTTTCTAATGATTCAAGCACTATTTTTTTATCTTCTTTACCAGGGTTTTTGAAAAAGCCTATTCTGGCAAATCTCCCCATCATCACGACATCACTGACTTTAATGGGGAAATAACGGTCTATTTCTGGATTTTGAGGGATATAGCCAATTTTATTTCTAATCCTGCCTCTTAACCTGCCCTGTTTTCCCCAGATGTTAATTTTGCCCGAACTGGGTTTTAATAAGCCTAAGATGAGTTTCAGAAGGGTAGTTTTACCCGAACCATTAGGACCAATTATGCCAACAAACTCTCCTTTAAAAATACTCAAGTCTATATTAGATAGTGCAACTTTTTCCCCATATTTAACTGTAATATTTGATAATTCAATTATTGTTTTTTCCCCCAACTTTCTCTCCTGAAAATAGTTTTTTCACGCAAAGGGCGCAAAGGTAATTTTTTCCCTTATTTCCCTTTGCGTTCTTTGCGTGCTTGGCGTGAAATTTCCTTTCTCCTAAAAATCGGGACTCGGGACTCGGGACTCGGGAAGGCTGGTAGCCGCAGGCTTTAGCCTGCGTTGCTCGACTTCAGCATCCCCGCCAGCATCCTTCCTTTATTTTCATCGTCATTTGTGCCCACTCCCTGTGGGCATGAGCGTTTCTTCTGAAATCAGTTCGCTTTTTTAGCTAAAAGATGGCTAAATGCTGACAACTGATGACTGACTGCTGAACGCTTACTCTTAATGAGTATGAGTATGCGAATGAGTTTCTTCTTCTTGTTTCTTTCCAGGGATAATTTTCATACTTTCAATCATTTTCACAACCTTAGGTAAATCCTTTTCTTTATTTTGAAAGAAAACCGTAATCTGTAAATTCCTATTCTTAGGAAATGCCTCAATCCTTGTGCGATAAAATTCAGTAAAGAGTTTTTTATGTTTTGTTTGAAAATAATATGCATCAACATCTTTTATATCCATTTTTTCAATCTTGATTGGTTCGCCTAAAACACCTAATTCCTCAAGTATAAGTAAGGCGGCGGCACTCTGAAAATCCTCAGGATTTTCAAATGCCTTTTTATATTCCTTATGAACAGCATAAACATTTTCTGCCCAGAAAATTATTGCACATCTTGTTATCTTTTCGGAAGAAAAGCAAACGGCCTTGTTTTTATCCTCATTAACCTTTTCATATTCTGGAAATAACCTGATAGAAAATCCATTATTTGGACTTGTATAAAGTTGTCCCTCTTCTTCCAGATTAACTAATTTTTGATTAGTCGGTGGAGTAGGTTTATTGCATCCTGCTCCAACTATTAACAAACATAGCACACTTAAAAAAAGTTTTTTCATTTTTTTTATTTTCCTCCTTTTTTATTATAGAGAATGCTCTCGGATAAAATTAATCTTCTATGGACAAGGGACGAGAGATAATTACTTTTCTCTTCACCCCCAGTTTGGGTTATGGGTATTTCATTTCCTCACCTAACACCTAAAACCTAACACCAAACACCTCATCTCTACTGGTTCCACACATTAACTTTTTATCCGAAAGGCTTCCTGATAATTGTGCCTATCACGAAATTCATAACCCCTTGATTTAAATGAAGTTGCAAAGACACTTTTTCCCTATTTTCAGTTTTTCATCATCTTATTATCCCTAACTTCCCTGTTTTCCTCTGGCCTTTATCATTTGTCACTAAGTAAATGTATATCCCTGAGGCAAGTCGTTGTCCTTGTGAACCTCGACAGTTCCATCGCCA
>JBFLXS010000341.1 GCA_040755795.1 bacterium
CGTATGCCCAATCTTCATACATGGTCGTTGCTATTACCATGCCTTGTCCATACGGATACATTATCATGGCGGGTTCGTTATTCTTTGTCCGCCTTAATAAAACTGTAGTAGAATCTGGATATGAAGTGAAGTATCCATCTACTGACGCTGAAATGGTTGCTGACGATTGACCGCTTAAAACTTGGTGCCATTGATCAATATAAATGGCATTACTGAAACATCCCTGGTCTTCAAGCCAGCCATATGCGGATATTTTTTCTCCAGCGGGCAGCGCGGAATACTCGTAGCCGTGCTGCTGGGAGAGACAGACAAGTGTGCCGCCTGAAGAAACATATTCCGACAGCATGTCTTTAAACATCTGAGAATTGTCTAATCCTTGCAGTCCGCCTGAGGGAATTAACAAAACAGGAACATAAGATAATAAAGCCTGCGGATTTGTGTCAAGATCTGTGTAAATATATGACTTTTTGATTCCACCTGAAAGCCTCGAAAATGACGAATTAAACCCCGTCATCAATATGGATACATCCGGTGCCTGCCGGTAATAAAATACATCTGGGAAAAAAGAATCGTTCACGGCAAAATTGTCGTCGGGACTATCGCCAAAACCATTGCCATCACTGTCATTTTCATATTTTGTTTTTTCATTATCTATATATTCTTTACTTTTTGTATGATTGCCTATTTCATCAGTAATTAAATATATATCATATTTATCATCAATTTTACTTTGTATTTCTATACCAGCTTTTCTCCATTCATTATTATCCATTGCTTTTTGTCTTTCAATATATAAATCCTGTAAGCCTTCTTCTTCAAATTGGCGTCTATGGCCATTAACTTCATGGTCTATACAATCCGCAAAAAGTCTTCCATCAATACCTCCATTAACAAATTCTCCTGTTGCATAAATCCCCCATTCATATTTATAATTCCCAGATTCATCTTTTGTAACTATCGGCCCAGATTCAAATTTTCCTCCTCCGGTTAAAGCAATCATTCCTGTACTATTAGCAACTTCGTCTAAATCTCTATTAAGGTCTTTTTTGCATTCTGAATACTTTTTTGTCTTATATTTTTCATATATTTCTATAGTTTTATCAGTATATTTAGAAAATATTTCAAGTTGTTTTTTATACGTTTCATCATCATACCTCACACTTACTAAAACATTTATCAATTCTTTTGATAAAGGAGATTCTGCATTAATTATATTTACATCAATAAGTATTAAGAAAATTAATATTAAAAAAAATTTTTTCTTAAATATATACATTTAAACCTCTATACCCCAAAATCTATATATTATGTTTAAAATTTAGTGCATATAAATTGGAGACAACTTCTCTTCAATAATTTTTATTTTACTTTCATCACATATTAAATCTATTTGTTTTTGTTCACCAAATGCTGAAATTGTATATGTGGAATCTATTACTATTTTTTCAAATTTAAATTTTTCTTCTTGTGTGGTTTCAAACTCCACATCTCCAACAAAAATTGAAAATTTATACTCACCTGGCACTAAACCTTTAATCTGATAATTACTATTCGTAACGTCCACTGTTAAAGAAACATCATATGTGATAGACTCAATAGTTATTGAATTTCCTCTCGTATAAATTGTCCCATCTGGATTTTTTAATGTCCCATAAAAACCAGTAATATTTCCAGAACTAAGACTAATATTCATTTTTATATCATCGAGTTTTGATAAATTTAGTGTAGAATCACTAAAATAAAATTTTTCCGATTCACCATTAAGTAGCCCATATGTCAGTATTATTTTCCATAAATCATTACTGGGTTCATATTTAAATATATAATTGCCATCTCTACTAAAATATCCCTTGCTCCATCCTTTTGTTGACAGACGAACATCTACGGTTTCAAAAGGAGTTATACCATCTTCTTTAAATATCTTTCCTGAGATTGTTCCATAAAATCTGCTCACTTTTATGTTTATATCTACTAAGTTTTGACCTTGAGGAAATTCGATTGGCATGGTTGGGAGTATTGCTTTATATAATACTTTGTATTGTTCAGGTAATGATATAATCTCTATATAATATTTATCAGATGACAAGTTGTCGAATTTTATTATTCCATCTTTATTTGATTTTGAATATCTTTCAATAACTTTTGAACCCAATGATATTTTTTCATCAATATTTTTATAATTTTCAACTTTTGTAAATACACCTTCAATAGGTATTCCGCTATCCGTCAAGACCCTCCCCGAAATCGACCCATAAGTCTCGGCATTAATTTTTAGTGGGATTAAACTAACTATAATAATTAGTAATAAAATAAACTTTCTCATGATTTATAACCTCCAATTAATTCAATATTTAAATTTATATCGTCAAGAACATTATAGCTTATCTTATCGAATGACGGTTTGATTATAGCCTGACAGGGGATTATTTCTATGCCTGCGTCAAATTTATTGTCGTAATTGGAAGAATATTGCAGGGTGTAATTCCCAAATAAAATTGAAGAGATAGGGACATCAAAACTAATTACCTGATTCGCACCCTGTGCTAAATTAGTGAAAGGTTTTGTCTGTGAAAAAACTATAGTTTTATTCGGATCTTTCAATTCAAGTTTTAATTCGCCGTTTTGTATGTCCGCACCGCCGATATTCGAAATAGTAAAAGAAACGGAGTTATTGCCTGTATTCCAGACTGCAGGAAATGCCGGAGTAAAACTTATTAACGCGCCCGGAATATTGAAAAATACCGAGTTCCCGCCGATCTTTGTGCCGTTCTGGTAAATATCAGTGCAAACTATGTAAGTGCCGAAAAGAAGTTCTTGCGTTAATGCGTAGACGTGTTGATGTGTTACTTGACCGGAAGCTGATAAATTTAAGCTTTCAGTTGTATCGTAGACTTTCTGGTTTTGTGGATTCAAAATATATGTATTAACACTGCAATCATACGCCGCTTGTGTCCGATTGGTTATTGTTTGATTAATAATTACTGTTTCACCTTTTTTGTAGGTGGATTTGTCTAAGGAAATATCCGCCCTGGCTGACGCTGATAGGACCCAGATGCCTTTCTCAGAACTGGATAATCTTATGTTTTCTGAATCAAGTAACGTTATGCGAAATAAGATTGAACTCCCGATAGATGTTGTATAAATAAAACTTGTCTCTGAATGCGCTCCGACATTTACAGATGTCTGCCAGGTGCCGATTACAATCGAACCGTTAATCAAATCTGTATCGCTATTATTTTTCACATGAATCGTCAACACTACCGTCGAACCGGGCGTAACATTCTCTGTGGTTGATGTTACCCAAACCATAAAATCAGGATTGGGCTGGGCGCCTTGAGACGGATTGCTGATGACAAACCTTGCGCCTTGTGATTCGGTTTGAAATGCCACTCCTGCACTATCTAAAAGGCTGTATTCGACATGCCAGATGCCTAAGGGGGAAGTAGAAAGTGAGAAATAGGAAATGGGAAGTGAGATACTTTGACCAGAAGATAAACTGGTTGATTGAATCGATTCGCTTACAATGTTCCTGTCAGGGTCGAGAATGTTTATTTTTATTTGACTTGCCTCTTTGTCGGTTGTTTTATTTTTGGCTTCAAAACTTAAATTTATAGGTCCGCCGGGTCTTATCTCAGGCAGAACCTCTGGTTTCTTTGCCCATGAAATAATATCTCTGATTAATGCCCTGCCCTGCTCAGTCGACTGCCCATTCCCGTATGCCCAATCTTCATACATGGTCGTTGCTATTACCATGCCTTGTCCATACGGATACATTATCATGGCGGGTTCGTTATTCTTTGTCCGCCTTAATAAAACTGTAGTAGAATCTGGATATGAAGTAAAGTATCCATCAACTGATGCTGAAATAGTGGCTGAACTCTGGCCTGACAACACCTGGTGCCAGTTATCTATATACAAGGCGTTGCTGAAACAACCCTGGTCCTCAAGCCAGCCATAAGCGGATATTTTATCTCCAGCGGGCAATGCGGAATACTCGTAGCCGTGCTGCTGGGAGAAAACTATTAAAACGCCTCCCCTATATACATATTCATCCAGTTTATCTTTCATAGAAGGAAGATTATCCACTCCCCATAAACCAGCACTTGGAATTATTAATACAGGATGTTCAAGTAATTTATTTATAGAAACGTTTATATCAACGGGTATATAACTTTCTTTTTTATTTTTTATATCAAAAAATAAGGAACCACATTCATAAAAAAAACCATTTTGTAAAATCATTACATCAAATATATTTGGATAAACAGGCATGGCATCAAAACTACCAGGAACAATATCACTGGATACATCATAATTATCATCTGGATGATCTCCACCGGGCTTAGTTGGGGTATAAGGATTAACAAGCCAAGGTAAGCCAGTTTGAGGATTTATTAGCCAACTATTTTCTGTGTAAGGGTCAAAAGCAGAATTTGCAGCCTCATTTTCTCTAAATTCATGATGCAAATGAGGGCCTGAAGAAAAACCGGTATTATCCGAAAGTGCTATTATTTGCCC
>JBFLXS010000342.1 GCA_040755795.1 bacterium
GGTCTTCCCATTGTTTTTTTCTTAATCGGTGTCCAATTTGTTGTTGACGATTCCTTAGTATTTTGCTATATTTTCCTTTAGATTTTTTATTCACTTGAAATGCCCTTTTTTTTGGTTGTTATGTTTTGTGATAAAATCATTTTAACCAATAGAATTGGGCATTTCAAGTCCTTTTTCGCTTTTATTTCAAAAAATTACGCTTGTGTAAGGGCTAGAAAGTTTCTTACAATAATTTATCGCACACTTAAAAATAATTGGGTGTTCGATGATTTTAATAAATTCAAATTAGCTGAAGCTATTTAAAAAATAAGTCTTCAGAGTAGAAAATAATTGACTTTTAACATAGGAGAAAATTAATGAAAAAAACAATAATAAAGTTTTTGTTAATTAATCTATATTTGTGTTCTATTATTTTTTTAATTCCTGATCTGGTACAAGCTAGGATAACTGGTGGAACTTGTGAAAGTTGTCATGATGCTCATAACCCAGGACCAAATCCATCTCATAGTGTGATAATGTCATCATGCGCATCATGCCATAGTTTTGGAGGCCCCCCACAATATACACCTACAGAATTTTGTAAAACGTGCCATCCATCCGGACATGGAGGAACACCGTCCGATACTACGCCTCCCGTTACCACGGCGAATTTAACCGGCACGTTAGGAGATAATGGTTGGTATATATCAGATGTTATAGTGGAGCTATCAGCGACTGATTCCCAATCAGGTGTAAAAGAAATCCACTATAGTGTAGATAATGAACCGGAGGTAATAGTAACAGGGAGCTTAACTTCTACTATTTTAACCTCCAATGGAATTCATAATATAACTTATTATGCAGTAGATACTGCCGGAAATCAGGAATCCAGTAAAAGTTTAACAGTTAATATTGACAAGAGTGACATAACGCCACCTGTTACCACAGCAAATTTAATTGGGACTTTGGGGGAAGATGATTGGTATGTATCAGATGTTACAGTGGAACTATCAGCGACCGATTCCCAATCAGGTGTCCAGGAAATTCACTATAGTGTAGATGGTGAACCTGAAGTAGTTTTTATACCTTCCCAGGGGGATTCTACCGTAGGTTTTTTTGATGAATATAGATTTGGGAACCCGGTTTCTTTAGGTTCTAATATTAACTCGCCATATATTGAGACACATCCTTCTCTCACAGCTGATGGGAATCATCTCTATTTTATGTCAAACCGCCCTGGTGGATATGGGTATGGGGATATTTATGTGTCACATAAGATTAATGGAGAATGGCAGCCAGCAGAAAATATTGGTTTTCCGATAAATACAATGGGCGACGAAGGCGAACCTGCTATTTCTCCTGATGGTAGGGTATTATATTTTACTTCAGGAGGTAGAGGATCTGATGATGTGCCATATCGCTGGACAAGAATTTGGAGATCAGAGAATATAAATGGAGTATGGCAAACTCCAACAGTACTACCAAGCAATGTTAATGTATCTTCTATCAATAACAACCTTAGTTTTATTACTCCTGATGGAAAGTGGCTTTATTATGCTGTTTTTGGAGTTGGATATGGTATGTGGGATGCATATCGTGCTGAAATATTAAACAATGGACAGAATTTTACAGTTGAGCATTTACCTTCTCCTATAAATACTGTAAACCGTGACGGCCCGGTTTATTTAAGTTCAGATGGTAAATATTTTATTTTCTGGTCTGACCGGACTGGTATTTTTCCACACTATGTTTCAGAAATAATAAATAGTGTTTATCAAGAGCCTGTACGGCTTGTTTATCCTTTTAGTGAGCCATATGCGATTGGAACGCTTACAGAAAATGAAAAAATTGCTTACCTGGTTTCTTTTGCATCTTCTGACTACCTGCATGCAGGAGATCCGGGTGATGACATTTTTTATGCTACTGTAAATAGGTCTTCTAATAAAGCTTCTTTTAATTTAACCACTGATGGAATTCACAATATCGCATATTATTCAATAGATAATGCAGGAAACCAAGAAACACTCAAAAACTTGATGGTTAAGATTAATAAGACTGTCCCTGACACAACGCCACCTGTTACCACAGCGAATTTAACTGGCACATTAGGAGATAATGGTTGGTATACATCAGATGTTACAGTAGATCTGTCAGCAACTGATTCCGAATCAGGTGTCCAAGAAATTCACTACATTGTAGATGGTGAGCCCGAGGTAATAGTAACGGAAAGTTTGGCATCTATGAGTTTTACTTCCAATGGAGTTCATAATATAATTTATTATGCAATAGATAACGCCGGAATTCAGGAATCAAATAAAAACTTAACAGTCAATATTGATAAGGAAATGCCTGTTACCACGGCGAATTTAACCGGCACTTTGACAGAAAATAATTGGTATGTATCAGATGTTAAAGTGGAATTGTCAGCGGCTGATTCTGAATCAGGTATAAAAGAAATTCACTATAGTGTAGATGGAGAACCGGAAGTAATTTTTATACCTTCAATGCCGGAGACAGTTACTACATTTTATGCAATTACGCCGGCAGGGGGTGCAAATACTCTTATAGGTTTCCAACTTGATTCCATTAATAACGGAATAATTGAAATTACCAAAAATATTCCGCTTACTCTTGATGGATATCCACCTAATATATTTACAAATTCACTTTCATTCAGCCCTCTAACAGGAGAGTTATATGCATGGAGTTCAAGAAGTACAATTCCTACTCCTGCAACCGGCCCATTTACAGGACAGCTTTATAAAATAGACAGGTTTACCGGCGCGATTAATTTGATAGGAGCCGGTGGTGAACCCTATTGGATGAATGGGCTTGCCTTTGATTCTAATGGGAAACTTTATGGAATCGAGAATAATTTATATGTTATTGACACGACTACGGGAGCGAGGGTCAAAGTCAGCGAGAATCCGATTGGAAACGGGCATCGTGGATTAGCTTACAATTTTGTTTATAACGAGTTATATGCATGGACAGGTGGAGAAGGTATACCTGACCAGATTCTCAAAATAGACACGACTAACGGAACAACCACTAATGTTCCTATAGATTTTAACCTTAATATGTGGAGTGTCGGGACGGAATTTGATCCGGTTACAGGTAAGCTTATAGGTTTAAGGAATGGCAATCTGGTTTATAGCGTGGATATAAATACAGGCCATGGTACGTATCTGGGAAAGCTTCATTGGGACATGCCTGATGAAATTATATCCAATTGCCTTAGTGTATTACAAACTTATGGTGGAACAGAAGCCGGGGCGATTACTTTAACTACTGATGGGGTTCATAATGTTACTTATTATGCTGTAGATAATGCCGGTAATGTGGAATCTACAAAATCACTTGTGATTAACATTGACAAAGCTCCACCAACTATAACAGTTTCTGTCTCGCCTGAACCAAATTCGGATGGATGGAATAACACAGATGTGATTGTTTCCTTTGCTGCCCAGGATGACCTGTCAGGAGTATCGACTGTTACTGAACCTATTAATGTAACTACCGAAGGAGCAAGTCAAACCATTAGGGGAGAGGCAACAGATTTAGCAGGAAACAGTGCAAGTGTAGCGGTCACTTTAAACATTGACAAAACACCGCCAACGATAACAGCAACACGTTCAGTAGAACCGAACACAAATGGATGGAACAACATCGATGTGACAGTAACATTCAGCGGTGAAGATACATTGGCAGGTATTGGTTTTCTGACTTCACCTATTACTGTCATGGCTGAAGGAGCAAGCCAGACTGTAACAGGACAAGCAATAGATTTGGCGGGTAACAGTGCAACTACATCTCTTACACTGAACATAGACAAAACTCCTCCGGTAGTAAATGCAGGTGCAGATACTACATTTATTGAGACTGAAACCGTAGTTTTAACACCGACAGCAACTGATAATCTGGACCCAAATCCAGCAATAACCAGTGATGCACCGGGTATATATCCTCTCGGTAATACAACTGTTACAGTAACTGCAACAGACCATGCAGGTAATGTTGGTTCTGATTCATTGGTTGTAACTATTATAACTGCAGAAACTGCAAGCGAGGAACTAAAGGCAATGATTAATGCATTAAATAGTTCTGCATTTGTAAATAATGCCAATAATCGTAAGAATGCATTATCCAACAAGATAAACGCATTGATTAACATCATAGGTGCTGCAAAAGCCGCATCAGATCCAGGTTCACAGGATGCATTATTTAGCGAAGCCGTTTCTAAATTGCAAAATGACATACAAGCGAAAATGAATGGTTGTATCACCAATGGCAGTTTTGACAACAATGATTGGATTACTGATTGTTCAGCTCAAGATCAACTAAATGTTTTGATTGACAGAATATTAACGAGTTTAAATAATCTTCGAAATGCATAAGGGAGGAAACGAAAATGACTAAAAGAAGCTTAGCGATATCAGCTCTTTGTATATTCCTGGTAATAGGCAATGTATATGCAGGAGTATATGATTCATTGGTTAATGTAAAAACAGTGATAGAAAATGTATCTGTAT
>JBFLXS010000343.1 GCA_040755795.1 bacterium
TAACAATATTTGAAAGTTCGTTTTCGTTTATAGACCTGTTTTCCTTTCTTTGCGTCCTTTGCGAAACCTTCCTTTGCGCTCTTTGCGGTTAAATCTTTATACCTTTAAAAAACTTGAACATCGAGTTACACATTTTTTATTTTGCCATTAAGAAATCTTCCACAGTTAATCCACTTTTTCTTATTAGTCCTCTTAATAGACCAGGTGCCAATTCCCTATGGTCAGGAATTGATAGAGTTGGTCTTGATCCGCTATGTAACCAAATTTTTGAAATATTTTCACTGTCTCTCTTCCAGAAATATTTGATAGTCTTCCCACTAAACTATAACCTCTCCAACAAAAAGTTCCTTTTCTTCAAAAATATCTAATCTCCTATGTCTTTTTTCTACCTCTAACCAACCTTTAATTGCATCTTTTATGTTGGTAAGTGCCTCATCTATTGTCTTACCTTGACTCATACACCCAACAAGCTCAGGAACATCAACTACATATCCTTCATATTCTGAGTCATAGGTTATAACCACTTTAAATCTCATATTTCTTTCTCATTTTCGTCACCTTATAGTATCTAATATGGCTTCAGGATGTTTCGCAGCAACTCTCAAAAGAACACGGGCAGGCCCTTCAGGTTTACGTCGACCTTGTTCCCAGTTTCGGAGCGTGGCAACACTGATTCCCATAAGAACAGCAAATTTATCCTGTGACAAACTATACTGCTTTCGTATCTTCCTGACCTCAGATTCAGGAAATTCAAAACTCCGTGAAGGCTTCATTTCGCCTTTCATGATAGCATCGCCTTGTTTAACACTTTCAAGTAATTCCTCAAACATTTCTTGTTTCATATAAATTCCCTTTTTACAATTTTTCTCAATTGTCTGAGTTGTTCCCCCGTTAAATCATCCTGCTCACTTTTGGGATAAGCATAAAGCAAAATGATGGTATCCTGGGATACAAACCAATAATAGATGACCCTGATACCGCCTCTCTTCCCATGTCCTCCACCAGACCATCGGAGTTTTCTTAGTCCTCCACTTGCCGATATTATTTTTCCAATATCGGGTCTATTTAACACATAAGATTGTAAAAGTCGATATTCTTCGTCAGACATTAATTCCTGGATTCGTCTTGTGAATATCGGAGTTTCTATTATGACCATATATTGAGTTCCCTAATATATTTTCATCCATGCGTCAGGTGATTATCATAGCCTAACAAGGAAATAACTTGTTAGATTACCCTTTCTTCCCTTCTTCCCTTATTTTAAACTTCTAATCTGAGAATCTAACTCCTGATACTGCCGTAACAATTCCTCGTTATCTTCTTTTAATTGAGCAATTGCTTTTTGGATTTCAAGTTTCTTTTTTCTTAGATTATTTTCTTTTATCTTTTTAATATATTCATTAATTAGTTTTTCTTTTTCTACGCCAAAGTCTTTTTGAAGTAAGAGGTAAGTAATTAAATCTTTTGCTTTTTCATCTACTAAATCAATTATTTGCGGTGGACTAATTGCCTTTTTTTGATTAAGGAGTTCAACGATTATCTTAATTATCTGTTGACATTGAGTATTTGAGAAATCATCAGGATTAAGTTCGATGGATATTTGTTTAGCCCATACCTCATTTTCTAACATAGATTTAATTAACCCTTTTTCGGCTAATACCACTCCTTCTTCTTGTTTAGTAATATATTCTGAAGTGGAGACAGGTGCTTTTTTCTGTCCTTTTTTAAGTTCAGATAAGATTATTTCTTCATCTATTCTAAGTCCTTCAGCAACTTTTTTGATAAAATCTCGTTTTTGAATGAGATTAGTTATTTTTGAAATAGTTGGTAGAATATTTTCTAAAGCCTTTATTTTAGATGCCGCAATATTAATATCCGCGGTGGCAATATGTTGTTTAAATTGATAATCTAACAAATTCTCAGCGTTTTGGAGGCATTTTGAGAATTCTTGTGTGCCAAACTGGCTGATAAAATCTGCGGGGTCTAATTTTGGCGGTAAAGAAATTACCTTTACCTCTATTTCCTGTTCGATTAATAAATCTAACCCGCGTAATGTTGCCTGAATGCCAGCGATATCCGGGTCAAATAACACAAATGCCTTCTCACCAAATTTTTTTAATAATCCAACCTGGTCTTGAGTAAAAGCTGTTCCTGCCACTGCCACTACATTCTCAAATCCTGCCTGGGATAACAAAATGGCATCCATATATCCTTCAACAATAATTGCCGCATTCGCTTTGCGAATAGGTTCTTTTGCAAAATTTAACCCATATAATATCTTACTTTTATAATAAATAGGTGATTCTGGCGAATTGACATATTTAGGTAAGGAATCATCTAAAACCCGTGCCCCAAAACCAACTATTTTATTAAAGGAATTTATAATGGGAAATGTAATTCTATTTCTAAATCTATCGTAATATCCTCCTCCTTCGCGGGGTAATATTAACCCTACCTGACAAATCTTGTCTTGTGGATAACCTTTTAAGGTATTCAATAGTCTATCCCAGGAATCAGGTGCATATCCTAACTTAAATTTCTTTATTGTCTGTGGAGTCAGTTTCCTTTTTTTAAAATAATCTAAAGCCCTTTGCCCTTCTGATGACCATAAAAGTTGTTCATAGAATTTAGAGGCTAACTCATTAATTTTATACAGGGTATCTATTTCTTGAATTTGTTTAGAAGGTTGAAATTGTGGTATTGCCACACCACATCGAGCGGCTAAATGTTTAACTGCATCGACAAATTCCATCTTCTCCATCTTCATTAGAAAGGAATAAATATTTCCTCCTACACCACAGCCAAAGCAATGGAATATTCCTTTACGAGGATTGACGGTAAAAGATGGCGTCTTTTCACTATGAAAAGGGCACAATCCCTTATAATTTTCGCCACTTTTCTTCAAAAGCACATAATCAGAAATAACATCAACCAAATCAGTTCGATTTCTAACTTCTTCAATTATTTCATCTGGAATAAATCCAGCCAAGCTACATCCCCCCAGTTATTGGTAAATGGTAACTGGTAAATGGTAATTAGTTACCAATTACCAATTACCAGTTACCAATTACCAGTTACCAGTTACCAATTACCAATTACCAGTTACCAGTGAAAGTGGTCACTCTTCGCTGTCTTCTGATATATTATACACGCATATTTTCATTATGTCAAGGGTAAATATTTACCATTGGCTAAAATCGTTGTAATTTTATCCTGTTTTGAGACTAAATTTAGCGTTGGAGAAAATACCACAAAATCTTCATGAAATGGTGTAGAGATTTTACCTCCAAAACCACTATTATCACCCAGGGCAATATGGACTGTGCCTGAGATTTTTTCAGCCTCCAAAACATTGGTTGGGTCTTTTGCCTTTGGGTTGGTGCCAATGCCTAACTCAGCGATATTTCTATTCAATTCATTTTTACTGAAAATTTCCTCAAATCTCGTTTTTTTCTCTCCGTAAAATTTCTCTACCTGACCATTTTTTATCTCAAAAACAATCCCTTCAGCAACCAATTTACCTTCTGTTTTCCCCTCAACAGGAGCGATAAAAACCTCACCCGCCGGCAAATTACCAAAAGAGCCTTTTTTAGTCAATATTCCTGTATCGGCAAACGGCTGTCTTCCTTCTAAATTAAGTTTTAATGATGTTCCGTTAGGAGCAGAGATTTCAGCCATAATCGCCGTAGAAATTATTTCTTTTAATGCGAGTGTAGTTTTCTCTACTTCTTTCCAATTTACATCCATTGCTCCTAAAAACATATCCGGGTTAAAAAGAGGTAGGCTGGCATATCGAGTGCCGGCATTGAGGGTTAGTAATTTTCTAAAATTCGTATGTGAAGTTGAATACCAGGATAAGGCAATGATGACATCTACGACCTCGCCTTTTTTATCTACAACTATTTGTTGAGCCAAATGCCAATCCTCTGGCAAGACCTCTTTTTTTAATAATTTCTCAAGCAATCTCTCTTTTTTTAAGTAGTTGACGAGGTTTTTACCAAATGCGGTTTCCCAGACTTCAATTGGTGGCTCAATTCCATGTCCCCCAGTTGGTTCAAATACTAAAAACGAAACATCAAATCCAAGAAATTTACCACGCTCACTGACCAGTCTGGCACATTCTTCCAATTCTTGTAGCCCATCCGTAAAGACTAAAACTCGCTCGTTCTTTTTTACTCCTAAGTTTACCTTATAAATCTTATCAATCGCTAAAATCATTTTTTCTCCCTGAAAATACTTTTTTTGCCACAGAGACACAGAGGACACAGAGAAAGAATCCTGGAGTGACACCACTTGTGGTGACACTGACAGCACAAGTGCTGTCACTCCGAGTGCAAGTGCTGTCACTCCGATATTGACGCTACTTGCGACGTTGTAATTTTCCCCTGAAAATAGGAAGTAGAGAGTAGAAAGTAAAGAAAACACCACTACTCACGCTTATCTCCCTATCTCCCACCTTCTATCTCCTACCTACTATTTTCATCCTCATTTGTGAACCAACGGTT
>JBFLXS010000344.1 GCA_040755795.1 bacterium
TTCAAAGGATAAGTTGCAAAAAAATCATCAGGCTTTTGAGCCTAATTTTGCCATCTTTGAGCAAAATAAACAGATTGATAAGGATTCAGATAGCCTCAATGGCTCCTTAAATTAACGAAACTCCAGAAGAACAAAGGAGGATGTTATTACCCTATTAGAAGAGAAATTCGCAAGAAGGCTTTCTGAGGAAATCAATGGAGTAAGGTCAGATATTGCAATCATGGAAGGGAAACTTGAGGCAAGAATTTCTGGAGGAAGGATTGAGATGAAAGAAGAAGTTACCTCACTTCGGGCTGAAGTTAAAGAGGAATTTGCTTTAGTGAGGGCTGAAGTGAAAGAGGAAACTTCAAAAATCAGAGTTGAAATGGCACAGTTCAAATCAGAAATTATCAAATGGATGTTTCTATTCTGGATAGGGCAGATTGCTTGTATGGCTGGAATTGTGAAGTGGTTGAGGTAAAGATAAGAAGCAGAAATTTCAGGAAAGAACTCTATGTACATTAAATGGGATAACGAAATGGTTACATCTGAGGAGGTGGGCAATAAAGCCGCTAATTTATTTGAATTGAAGAGAATAAACATATCTGTCCCGGTGGGTTTTGTGGTTACCAAAAAGGCATTTGTGGACTTTGTGGCTACACATCAGCTCTATGACTTAGGGCAAAATATTGGTCATCTTTTGGTAGGACTTGAAATGCCAGATAAAATGTCTGGTGAAATAAACGAAGCCTGCCAACTCCTTTCATCAAGGGTTAAAAAAGAAAGCCTGTTTGCGGTAAGGTCTTCTTCAAGTAGGGAGGATTTACCACATACAAGCTTTGCCGGAATGTATGAGACATTCCTTAATGTAGAAGAAAGCGGGGTTTTAAAAAGCATTAAGGGATGCTGGCAGAGTGCCTTCAATCCCCATTTGTTAAGCTATCTACAGACATTAGGTAAAGGTTACCAGAATATACAGGATATGGCCATGGGGGTAATTGTCCAGGAGATGATAAACTCAAGATTTGCGGGCGTTCTGATGACCATAGACCCAATCAGCGGCGACCCGTCAAAGATTTTGATTGAATATGCAAAGGAACAACTGGTTACTTCAGGTGAGGGAACTCCAAATCGCTTGATGGTTGATAAGATTACAAACCAGATAGATAAAATAAATGGCGAGATTTTAGAAGAAAGATATGTCTATCAACTCACTCATCTGGCGAAAACGATAGAGCAACACTTTGGCTCTTATCAGGATATCGAATGGGCGATTGAGCAGGAAAATGGAGAGCTCATCATCTTACAGACAAGACCAGAAAGTGTATGGAATAGAAGAAATTAGTGCCTTTACCAGCATAAGCAGTTAGAATCTAAACTTAAGAATCAAAGAGTCAGGAGTGAAAGATTATGAATGAAATTTTTGATGTTATCCTGGAAAGGGCAAAAAAATATTGTCGGGATGAGTTTGATGTAATTCATCTCGAAAAAGCCTTAGAGATGACAAAAAGGTTAATGGCTATAGAAGGCGGCGATGAAAGGATTATCATCCCGGCAATTCTTCTTCACGATACAGGCTGGAGTGCCTTTTCCTTTGAGGAAGAAAGGATGATTAGATTGCCTGCCTTCCTTTCAGAAAATTTGAATGGAAGAGGAATTGCCTTTTCAAATGCCATCTTACTCCATAAGCATGAGATAGAAAGTAGCCTTATCGCTCAAAATATCCTCTCAGAACTTAAATTTACAACAGACGAAAAGGAAAAGATTGTTGAGATTATCACCGGACATGATAGTAGAAAACAACTAATCTCAAAAGAGGACGAGGTGGTTAAAGATGGAGACAGACTCTCAAGATACACACCAGAATTGTTTTCTGCTCTATGCCAGAAATTTAATCTTGGGGAAGAGGAATTTTTTAAATACCTTAATTTTAATATAGAAAAATGGTTTTACTCTGATACAACCAAAACAATAGCCAGGGAATATCTATTAAGAAAAAGGCTAAAGATTTCTGAGGCTAAGTGGCTAAGTGGGATAATGGGTAGATTTTTTAATCTTTTCCTTGGATTAGAAGGTGAAGCCATTAAAATAACCCAAAAACATGGGGAAAAGATAATGATAAGCCTTACCAGAGAGATAGTCTATAATCTCAAAAAAGCAATAGAAATCTATCTTTCATCTCTGCCTTCTGTAACCCTTAAAGGGCTTCAGGAAGATAAAAGGTTTTGTTCCCTTGTTTCTCAAAAGATAGGGGAATTTGGCTACATTGGCATTATAGATAGAGAGAGTGGCAGGATTATCTTTCATCCTGATAAAGAGATTATCAACTTACCTATGAAAGAGCTTAAGGAGAAAAAGAGACCAGCCCAATATCTCTATGGTTTTTGGGATGTCTATAACCGGGCTTTAAATGGTGAAGAATTCTACGCGCCATATCAGGGGATAAATGACAAAGGAGAGATTGTAGATAAAATTTGGCATGTTGTCCCCATGGATAGCGGGGAATTAAAATGGGCTATAGTTGGAGCGGCTGTTTATGATGATTTTCATAAGCCAATAGACCTTTTAAGTCAAGATATTACTTACTCCCTTGGTGAGGTTTCCAATCAACTCTATTCCTTACTCAATCTGGTTGATGAACAGAACAAGAAATTAGAAAGACTTAATGAAGGGCTTAAACAAGAAATAATTGAACGGCAGCAGGCGGAGGAAAAACTCATTGCCGCAGAGAAATTAGCCGCAGCAAGCCAGATTGCGGCTGAGTCTGCCCATGAGATAAAAAATCCTTTAACGGTGATTAAGAGTGGAGTCTATTACCTGTCTCAAATTATAGCCAAAGACGAAATTATCCAGAAAACACTTTGCCAGATTGATAAAGCTGTAGATAGGGCAACATCTTACATAAACAGCCTTCTATCCTTCTCAAGACCACCTATACTTAAGGTTAGCTCTGTAGATGTAAATAATTTACTCCAGGAGACATTAAAAGACTTAGAGAATGAGATGAAGGCAGAGGTGAAAATAAAAGAGAATTTAACTAAATCTCTCCCTCCCCTAAAAGCTGACCCAGAACAACTAAAAGCAGTTTTCTTTAATCTCATCAAGAATGCCGTTGAATCTATGGGAGAAAGAGAAGAAAAAAGATTGGAGATTAACACTCAAGAGTTTACCCATAAAGAAGGTAGGTTTGTCTTGATAAGGATTAAAGATAATGGTGTGGGTATTCGTAGCGAAGAGGTAGAAAAGATATTTAACCCCTTTTATACCACTAAGGGAAAAGGCACAGGTTTGGGTTTGGCTATCTGCCAGCGCATCATCGAAGCACATCAGGGAAAGATTGGAGTAGAAAGTAAAGAAGGAAAAGGAGCAACATTTACGATTAAACTGCCCCAAAAAACGGATATGTCCACGAGAGAGAGTGAAGACAAACAGGGATGAAAATAAATTATTTTGTCAGAGATGTCAGAAAAGTCAGCGTTTTTCAGGAGTAAGATAATGACTAAAATTTTAATTGTTGAGGATGAACCAGATTTAGCAGATGTGTTGAAACACATCCTTAAGATTAAAGGTTATGAAGTAAAACTTGTTCTGGATGGTTATCAGGCTATTGAAGAGGTAAAAAAGACCCATTATGACCTTATCCTGATGGATATCAGGTTACCTGGTTTAAATGGGGTGGAGACATTTCTTCAAATTAAAGAGATTGATAAAAACACAACGGTAATTATGATGACGGGTTTTGCAGTAGAGGATTTAATAGAGACCGCTTTGGAAAGAGGGGCTTATGCCTGCCTTCATAAACCATTTGACTTAGACAAGGTCATAACCTTGATTGCCAAAGCCATCAGTGAGAATCGCCCAACTATTTTAATTGTCGATGATGATGAAGGGATAAGAGAGAATTTATGTCGTATTCTTGAAGAAAAGGGGTATCGGATTTATTTGGCTAAAGATGGGCAAGAAGCTTTACTAATGCTTAAAACGGGATTATATCACTGTATTATCCTTGACCTCAAACTTCCGAAAGTAGATGGGATTGTTGTTTTGAAAGAGGCTAAACAAGTAAATCCTAATGTGGTAGTCATTGTCATTACGGGCTATGATTTGCCAGATTTACTTAACGAAGCCAGGTATTTATCCGCTTATGCCTGTCTGAAAAAGCCAATTGATACGGCTGAATTATTGAAGTTGCTGAAAGAGACGATAAAATGAGAAGCGGTTATGTCCAGGGGAGTGGAGCTGGAGTTTCGTGAATTTTCTATGATTCCTTTCTCCTTTAATCTTTGCGTTCTTTGCGGTTGATTTCTTTGCGTTCTTTGCGGTTAAAAAAAGGGTAAGCGTTCAGGTAGTGTAACAAAAGGAGATGTGGAGATTAAGGAGATAGGGAGATATTATTAAAAAAATTGAAATTAATAGAAACTAATAGAAATTTATGGAAATTTGTTGTTTTCCACAATCA
>JBFLXS010000345.1 GCA_040755795.1 bacterium
GGTTAATGACCCTCTGGGTTATCTTTTGGGACTCCAAAATGTCAAGAGAAACAAAAAGATGGCAAGAAATGAGGTAACACAATGCCACGCACCGTAAATATAGCCTTAAGTTCTACGCAACGCTCTCCGCTCTCTTACGTAACAACACTAAAAATTTTTCTTGACAAGTAGTTATTTAACCCGTATAATATTAATAGAGGTTCCTCGGTAGCTCAATGGTGGAGCGAGCGGCTGTTAACCGCTAGGTTGTAGGTTCGAGCCCTACCCGGGGAGCCAGATTTGATGCTCAGACGAACCTGGGTTTATATATAAAAATGAGGTAAAAGATGAAAACAAAAATAAAATATAAACAGAAAAGGGAAAAGCCTCTTTTTGTAAGAGAAAATCTGTTCCCAGCACTGGCTTATCAGTCATCTGTTAACAAAATAGGAGAATTAAAGCAGAAGGATATTTCTAAATTTGCAATTCAAAAATTAAATATCCTAATAGATAAGTTTGGGATTGATAATGCATGGTATTCAATTTTAGCCACCCATATCTATAAACTCCGGCAATCTCACTTTGATTATCTTTTGAAACAAAAAGAGTTTTCTAACGCAAACATTCAAGATTCAGATATACTTGATTCTATTTCAATTGGAGAAATAGCAACACTTTATGAATACTCTTTGTCACGCTTTAATAGAGATAGAAGAAAACAAGAAGGGCAATATTTTACTCCTACTGATGTTGCTCAAGTGATGGCTAAAAAAGCCCTTTCTTTCCCAATGGGTAAAATTTGGGTTGACCCATGTTCTGGAGTGGGTAATCTTTCTTTTTGGTTGGTTAAATTACAAGAAAATCCCGAGAGTTTTTTAGTTAATCAACTTTATTTGATTGACAAAGATGCTCTGGCATTATTTATTGCGCGTACTTTATTCACGCTGGCATTTCAAAATAAGTCAAGGAGTTTATTTCTTGATATAGCACCTCGTTTTATAGTTGCTGATTTTCTTTTTTCACCCAATCTCCCGGTATTTGACTTTGCTATTCTAAATCCTCCATATGTGGAAGTGGAACCTGACAATTTGTTTAAGAGTGCAAAGTCACGGAATTTATATGCCTACTTTTTAGAACGGGTTATAAAGTTATCAAAAGGATTTGTTTCAATTTCGCCACAAACTTTTACGCATGGACAAAGATTCAGAACTTTACGTCAATTACTGCTTACCAATATGAGGGATATTTCAATTTATTGTTTTGATAATGTTCCCGACACTATATTTAGAGGTTTTAAATTTGGGTCAACCAATACAAACAAAGTCAATAGTATAAGGGCGGGTATTATTGTAGCTAAAACAGAAAGCGAATCTCGTTCTTTCAGAATTACCCCCTTATTGCGATGGCGCACAAAAGAGCGTGCCAAAATGCTGGAGCATATTGATGATTATTTAACAAATGTAGAAGCGATATCAGATATTTTCCCCAAGATTCAAAAAGAACTTTTGCCATTGTACAACGAATTAAGTAAGACAAAAAAATGTTTAGCATATCTTATCTCTTCCCATCCAACTCCATATAAACTTGTTATCCCATCAACACCACGATATTTTATTTCTGCATTGCGAAAAGAAGTGAATCGTTCCTCCTTCAGGATTTTGTATTTTTACAATAAACAAGAATATGACCTCGCATATCTCTTACTAAACAGCAGTTTTGCTTATTGGTGGTGGCGTATTAATGATGGTGGTATGACGATTTCAGAAAAAACTCTACTCTCATTACCGATATTGGACAATATTCCTGTTGATAGACAGCTTATTTCAAAGCTTGAATATTCAGAGTTAACAAACCGTGTGGTTAAAAAAAATGCAGGCAAAAATAATGAAAATGTAAAGCATAACGCATGTCTTATAGAAGAAATAAATCAAAAGATTTTTCCAAAATTTGCTTCTGCATTTAAGCATTTACACAATAATTCAGTTATTAACATATGATAATATCAACACAATTATTAAATAAAATCATTAAAGCATTATCACAGATGCCTAAAAGATGGGATGCTCGTCAAGTTTATTTAGATTGGAAGAATACTAACAGCCAATATTTGAAACAAACGGAATGGAGTGGTTGGCGATTTCAAGAGCTGTGTGAACAATACTTGAAACTTACGCAGCTGTTTGATTTTTCAAGACAGAGGTATGGTTTCGCTGATTTTGATGCTTTTGCGGAAATTCCTTGGGATTTTAAGGCACATATTCGTCAAAATCCTCGTGGACTACAAACTCACAAAGTTCCTGGTACCGACAGACGAGCAACTCTCCAGGCGATTAAGGATTATGGTGCAGTTGGCTTTATATTGGGGATAGGCGATGCTGTTTTTAACGATGAGGACAGGAGTTTTCAACTCTGGCATGATAAACTTAAAGGCGGATTATCGGAGTACGAAGAAGAGAGAATATCCCGTGGTGCTCCTTCTCGCTTGCGTAAGACTAAATTCATATTGGAAGAAATTTGGATTATTGAAATTGATAAAAAATTATGTGAGAATTTTGGAACTTTTATGGAGGGATTTAGAAATAGAGATGGAGGTCCACGCAAAGCAAAAGTGATGTTGGACTTAAACATAATTGAACCGATTCACAGGATTCGTTTTCCGGGTTAATAAAGGAATAATGAATTCTAAATCTACTTTTTACTTTTTTGCACCAACTTTTCTGGCAACGGTTCGCCGAAGACGATGATTGTGCCTTTCCTGCGATATGTGAACATTTTTATCAGCAGGGTGATTGTTTCGGCAGAATATGAAGTTCATCTACCGTTTGAGCTTCACAAGAGGAGAAATCCTTTGGGTGTGGCTACTTTTGGACGACGGTTAAAACAGCCTTCCTGTTCCTTTTTAAGGAATCTGTTTATAAAGAACATTACATTATAAGTCTATATCTCTGTGAGCGTTGTGAAAAACTTCGACCTGTGCGGTTAGAAATTACAAGTAAATTTCCTCAAACCTGAAAGGTTTGACTTTTACATAACCGTAGATAAAATCTACGGAGAGAAGGAAAACTCCTGCTTACTACTCAACCCTGAAAGGGTTGAATTCTAACCATGGATTACATTCGACCCTTTCAGGGTCGAGTTTTGCGGGCGTTTATTTCCGTAGATTGCATCTACGGTTATTTAAAATTTGACGCTTTCAGCGTCAATAACCTAAAACCTAACCGCATAGGTCGAAAAATTTCGACCTATGCAGGTAACTTTAGACCTGTGTTAGAAAAGGAGATATGGAGATAAAGGGGATATATTTAGGAGTTTTTGGTGAAAGGGTTAGGAGGCTGGTTTGGTTTAGGGGTTATGAAGCCTGGCCTGGCGCCAGGTCAGGGTTAGTCTTTTTGCACAACCATTCTGAGCTAACTCCTGAGCCTGTCAGAGCCTGCCTCTGAAATGCCCTGAATCAAGTTCAGACCAGGGCAAGCTCTGATGAAAATCAAGGAACAGGTTTTTGATCTTTTTGGTAATCGGTCCAAAAATTTTGTTGAGAATAGGGAAAGATTTTGATAACATATTCCTATAATAGGCAAACCCCGTTAGAAATATCTATTAAGTAGAGGAGTGATGAGAAAGTGGGAGTGAAACAATCAATCGTAGGTATTTCTAACAGGGCAAAAGTGGAGGTGACACTCAAAAAAATCCCGATTAGTTTAAAAAAGGAGTGCCAAAGATGTTGACATCAAAGAAAGAATTGGAAAAATCTCAATCTGTAAGAATCACTACAGGAGAGGCGTTTTATCGGGTCTTTCGGGCATTACCAAAAAAAGACCGCGTGGCTGTCACACGATATATTCTGAAAGATAAAGATATTCGACATAGTTTTGGTAAACTTGAAATCCCGAATGAAACGACCTTGAAAGCATTTGACGAAGACAAATCTACCGTGCCTGTATTTCATTCTGTCGAAGAATTACGAAAGGATTTGTTATCTTGAATCTGACTATTCGAAGAACAACCCAGTTCAAACGAGACATTAAACGACTTTTACGAAGTGGGGGAAGATATTGAGAAGTTACTGAGTACTGTTGAGGAACTTGCCCAAGGAAGGAAATTACCTCATAAATACCATGACCATCCACTCATCGGCAAATATAAGAATAAGCGTAATTGTCATATTGAACCCGATTGGATTCTGATTTACGCAATAGAGAACGATGAACTTGTTCTTTATCGTACAGGAAGTCATTCTCAACTTTTTAGATAATATTAATACTCGATGTTCAAGTTTTTTAAAGGTATAAAGATTTAACCGCAAAGAGCGCAAAGGAAGGTTTCGCAAAGGACGCAAAGGAAGGAAAATAAGGTGGTGAACAACCTATTGCTTTGTTAAGTTTGCTT
>JBFLXS010000346.1 GCA_040755795.1 bacterium
TTCTGACAGGTGACAGAGATGTTATAAATCTGTATAATTAAGCCATTAATATCACAATTTTCTATTTTAAAGGGCAGGGGGGGATATTGTGAGGGGTGGGAATAAAGGTAGAATAAAAATAATAGGATTGTTAAGGAGGAAGCACCATTAGTTTAGGTATAACTAAAATTATACTTAAGTTAATGGTGTTTTTCTTTTAGGAGATAGATTTAAAAAAATTATTATTTTGATTCGAAGATTTATATGAACAATACAGGCGAAGTTTCTGAAAAACCCGGAATAAAACAAACACAAGCAGGAGAGAAGATATGAAAAAGAATAAGTTAATAATTTTGGCATTAATTTTAGGAATAATAGTAAATATTAAAGTGTTGGTTTTAGCTAAACTTGCCCCTGTGAAAGAGTGGAGCGAAGGCAGTTTTTCAGGCGAAATAAACGAGGCCAAAGGCGATAAAGAGCGGCAGAGGCAGATTTATCTTGAATACATTTTGGCCTATTTTAACGAGATGCAGTTTGAGCAGTCGGTTAATTTGATAGATAAATTTATCAAAGATTTTCCAGGGGATGGATTTAGTGATGATTTGAAATGGCTGAAGGCATATGAATTAAGATATTTTATACATGATTATAAAGAATTGCTGGATGTATATGTGGATTTGACATCTCAATATGAAGGGATATCGATCGATAACGTTGCAAAAGAAATACCGGTAAGCAGGTATCCGAATGTAAACGAATTGAGGGGCGAAATAGCGGTAAAGAGAAGAACCCCAGAAGGTTTAGAAACAACTATTGTCATAACTCCCCCGGGTTACCATAAAAGGAAAGAAATAGTGAGGACAAAAGAAGATTTAGAAAAAGAATATGAAGAGATAAAAAATTTGTTGAGCGGGGCAGAAAAATTGGAGGATGAATTAAAGAATGAGAATGACCCGGACAAAATAGCTGGAAAATATAAAGAATCAGGAATAATCTGGCGCAGTTTTTTTGATTTCGAGAAGGCAATGGGAATCTATTTGGAGGGTGCAAAAAAATTAGGGGAAGATACAAGGGGCGGAGAGCTTATTTTTGAATTAGCGGATATGTATATGAAAGATGCAAGAAAGATAAGAAATTTGTCAATGGCGCCTTCGAGATATCCGGAGGCGTATTACGATAAGGCGCAAAAATATTATTTAGAGGTATACAAGAGATATCCAAAGAGCAAAGAGGCTCCGAAGGCGCTGGAACAGGCGGCGTGGATATATACAATAGTTCCCTCGGGATGGCGGAAACCTACACAGGAAGAATACAGGGAAATGAATACGGTCGATCGTGAACTTAACCGTCAAATCCCTGTTTTCGACCTCTCCAAATCCGCCGAGCTGTATGAGAAGATATGGAGGGAGTATCCGGGGTGGGAGGGGGTGGGAGGGGTGAAAGAAAAGCTACGGGGTGCATATTGGGGTTTAACAAAGGAAAAGAAAATATCACAAATTGATTATATAAAAAAAGAATTAGAGATTGGTATTTTGACACCAAGAGATCGAAATGAACTAGAAGAGGTATTGAAAAAAGCAGAAATTTATAAGGAATTATACGGTGAAGAACCTAAAATTGAACTTACTCCATATACAGGCAGTGCGATTAAAAAGCTAAATGAATATATAGAGAAGAAAAAGTCAGAAATGGGGGGTGAAAACAAATGAAGAAGAATATTTTTCTTTTTGTTTTTATGGTATGTTTCACATCCATTAGTTTTGCAATAAATAAACCTGATAGACCAAAATATAATGGTAGCCAGCCCTTTATTCGGCCCATGGCTGGAGGGCAAGTCCATATCACATGGGAACGGCCAGATACAACAAATTTTTATTACGATACTTCAAATGGAATAAATATATTTTACGAGCTTCAGTTTAAGAAAAGCACTGATAGTACATGGTATCAATATTTTCCTGGTGGACCTGATAAAGTTACAGATTCAACATCTATAAATGATCCTACAACTTACAAAATCAAAGCTCAGCGGGATGAAAAATTAGAGCATGATATTGAATCTTACGACCTTTCCCCCACCCCCAACTACTACGGTTTCGGAGTCTCAAGTTACACAGACACCACGGTAACCCCCGATTTAAACAAGCACTATCTGATTCACATCCAGACCAGTAATCCCGCGGGCGGGGAAGACTTATTTTATTATTCCACGAATGTAGTTTCATCAAGGGAAGGCCATCCGAACACCTATTTTTACCGGATTCGAAGTCGAGTAGAAAACAGCTATGGTAGCGTGGAAGTCAGCCCGTGGTTTCCGAGCTACAGCGGGGATTCGGTTACGGTGAACATTTTCCCTGAAAGCGGGAAAGAGATATATTTTTATAATGATTTGGAGATTGATACGGCATCTACAACCGAGCACTCAAAAAGTTTCGTTTTTAAGAAAGGAAGATATTGGGCAATACCTTGTTATTATCTGGCGCAGAACACCAATTCATATGTGTTTTCAATTGATTCTTCTGATACTGATATAAATATAATTTCAAATGCATTTGAGACAGGCGGCGAAAAATATAACAAGGACGGAATATTTAAGCAGGACCAGGATGTTTTCGGCGCAGTGGTAAAGAATTCAGACAATGATAATCATATAAGCATAGTACGAATACCCATCAATCCTTATGGTTATTTTCCATCAAATTCTGGCAGTTCGCCTGCCAGAGGCAGTCGGGTAAGCAATTTCAGGGAGATGATATTCATTGATAATGTCATTCCAGAAATTATTGATTTAAAAGGGACTCTGGCGCACGAGTTCCAGCATTTGATACATGACGGTTATGATATGGATGAAAAGTTGTGGGTAAACGAGGGATGTTCCGGCCTGGCTGAAGACATAAACGGGTATCTGGGAGTAACAGGTTCAAAAATAAAAGATTTTGAAACGACTTACTTTGGCAACGAACAGTTGTTCGAATGGGATACTGCTGTAACCGACAGATACGGCATCACCGCCTTATGGACGATGTTTCTGCAGGAGCGGTTTGGAAGGGAGAATATAAAGAAATATGTAGCAGATACAACGCACGGGACGGATGTATTTCATGCCGGCGGCCCGTTTGGAAACGTTACATTCGACAGCGCGTTCCAGGAATGGACGTTAATGAATTATTTAAACGATTCGACATTTTATAATTTAGATACTTCATTTGCGGATTACAACTATCTATTTGCGAACGACACATATGTGCGAAATGAATTTTCCATAAAACCGATTGCCGAGACAACAATCCGTTACTGTTCGACAGGGGACGATGTCCCTTACAGTTCAACGAAAACCATGGAACCGTCCTGCGGGAATTATCTATCATGGGAAAATTACAATACAACCGGAGAAATGTTCAAGATCTGGGTGGAAGGAGACTTATTAAGACCCGGGTATGAGCCTGTGACAAAAGATTATTATTATGTTTTAGAAAAGTATGACAGCGCAGGGATTAAAGAGAAAGCTGAAAAAAACAAAATACTAAATCAGGGAAGCGATAAACTAATATTGAATGTGCCGAATTTCGGTTTATACTGGAATAAGGTAACATTAATATTGACGAACAAAAACGAGACGACAGCAACATATAAATACGCCGGCTTTTTCGCGAGAGGCGGATTGTACGAGACAGTGTCTCCCGTAATAAAAGTTTATGACACATCGAACTCAATAATTCCGGAAGGCGGATATACGAATTCAAGATACATAAATATTGAAGTAGAGGATGCCCCTCAGGATGTCGGAGGAATAGCAAGTATAGAGATAAGCACGAACGAATATGACAGGAATACGATAATATTTAAAGATTATGAAAAATACGGGACATCGCATCTATACGGGTCAACTGAGATAGCATCGCAAGTCGCCGAAAAACTTCCGGAATCCGATGGCAAACTCCCGGAATCAAATATATTCATAAATGTGATTGATGCGGCGTTTAATGCGGGGACGTATAAATTCACAGTGGATTTGACTCCGCCGGATATAATGGTGAAAGAACCATCAGATGGAGATTATGTTAATACCACAAGGCCGGAAATCAAGTGTAACATAATAGATGTCGGATTGGATACAAGCACGCTCAAAATAATATTTGATACCAGCGAATATCCTGTTAAACATAAACCTCTCGACGAAAAAACATGGCAAATAAGTTATACGCCAGATTTTGATTTAGGCGAGGGTGAACATCAATGGATAATGTATGCAAAAGACAGGGTGGGATATGAATTGGATACAAAAGCAAATAAATTTAGCTTTAAAGTCGACACAAAACCGCCGGAGGTAATTGATATATTCCCGCCGGATGGATTTGTAACAGATATGAATTACCAG
>JBFLXS010000347.1 GCA_040755795.1 bacterium
GAGTTAAACCGTGAATGTGGAATGCACAATAATTCGGTAAGATAGAAGAAAAGAAAAAGAGAGAATAGAATCGCATCTTGAATTGTGAATTGGTATTCTGAAATGAGGTACTTTAGCCAGCAAGGAGAAAAGAAAAAGAGACGGCAAAGTGCAGCTTTTTCTAACCCTTCGCTGCACCTGACTGCGGGGGGCTGTGCCGTTTTCGAGGTTTTGTGGTTTATCAAAGTTTTATCTTGCTAACAAAGGTTGGTGGTAATTCTCCCCGCATCAGGTGAGCTCAATCGTTAGACAACAAACTGTAGATGCAAAAGAGAGAGAGATAATGATGAAAAAAATAGACATTAACTTCAGAAAAACCTGTACTTGTTCTGATAGCCATATAAATTGTCTTACCCCTAAAGAATGGGTTAAAGGACAAGTTGCTATCTGGGAACTATATTATGAAAAGAGAGATATTAGAGATAAAGAAATACATCCAGCTGTATTTCCAATTGCTTTACCTAAAAAGTGCATAGAACTTTTTACCCATAAGGGAGAATTGGTGCTCGACCCTTTTGTTGGTATTGGAACTACTCTTATTGCAGCACGAGACTTAGATAGAAACGCAGTAGGATTTGATCTTAACCAAAGATATATTGATGTTACGAGTTCAAGGTTTGCTCAGACAGAATTAGACTTTGGAGAGAATACAAAACAGATTGCAATTTGTGATGATGCCTTGAATATTCCAAAATATCTTGATGAAGGAACAGTGGCATTATGCGTTACTTCACCGCCTTATGCTAATATGTTATATCATGAAAGATTAAATAAAAGCCTTCGTAGTGATCTTCGAGAAAATAAACACTACAAAAAAATTCAGCAATATTCAGATAATCCACGAGACCTTGGAACAATGAATCTTAAAGAATATATCGATGCACTTGCCGAAATATATAAGGGAATATTGCCGCTATTGAATCCAAAAGCACATTGTGTAATTAATGTTAATGACTTATGGGAAAATAATCACAGATATCCAACACATAGTTATATTATAGAAGCAATGGAAAAGGTAGGCTATGAACTCAGGAATATAATCATCTGGGACAAAAGAAACTTAGTAAATAATGTAGGTATTTTTGGTTGGCCAAGTAATTACATAACTCTCAGTACAACTTTTGAATACATTCTTGACTTTTGGAGGAAACCATAATAATAAGATATTCTGAATTGGTAAAAAAATTAAAAACAATAAAAGAGATGGGTTATATCAAGACCCATAGAATAGGAAACACAGGTATTGGGAAAACACTGGAAGACCTTTTAGGAATAGATGAAAATAATGTGCCTGGACCAAATTGTGCAATGATTGAATTAAAATCTGCAAGAAAAAATGTTAAAAGCATGCTTACACTATTTACAAAATCCCCTTTTCCTAGAGGAACAAATTCTCTTTTGCTGGAAAGATTTGGCTACGAATCTGATTGGGGCACCAAAAGATTAGAGACCACAGTAAATGCTATAACATATAATCAGATAAAAGGGAAAATCGGTTTTAAAATTGACATCCAAAAAGATAGAGTAAATCTTATAACTCCTAAAAACGAGATTGTCGCTTATTGGAATAAAGAAACACTTAAAAATTCTTTTGAAAGAAAGCTCCCAAAACTGTTATATGTAAAAGCAGAATCAAGAGGCAAAGGTGCCGATGAGGAGTTTTGGTTTAATGAAGCATGGTTATTAAGCGGTTTTGATTTTGATAACTTTGTTCAACTGCTAAAAGAAGGAACAATTCTTGTTGATATAAGAATTGGACAATATTCAGATGGTAGAACGCATGATCATGGTACAGGATTTAGAGTTTTTCCTGACAAATTAGATTTGTGTTTCAGCCATAGAGAGAGAATAGGATTTTAGAAAATATAAGTCTAACGATTCGCTGCATCTGACTGCGGGGGACTGTGCCGTAATTAGAGTTTTGTGGTATCTCAAGCTTTTATCTTGCTTACAAAGTTTGGTGGTAATCCACCCCGCAGCAGGTGAGCTCTGTCGTTAGAAACCAGGAAATCACATGAATATTCCGATATATCAAGTTGATGCCTTTACAAGTAAAGTCTTCTCAGGCAACCCGGCAGCTGTTTGTATTCTTGAAGAGTGGCTTGATGATAGCATGTTGCAAAGCATAGCGTCAGAAAATAACTTGTCAGAAACTGCATTTATAATGCCAAGAGATGTTCAGTTCAAAATCAGATGGTTTACACCAAAGATAGAAGTGGATTTATGTGGACATGCTACATTAGCAAGTGCGTTCGTTTTATTCGAGGAAAAATTGTTTGAAGATAACACTGTGACTTTTGAATCTCAAAGTGGACCTTTAACTGTGGAACATTTAGATAATGGGTTGTTATCTATGAATTTCCCTTCAAGGAGACCGGTTGCCTGTAAAAAGCCAGAAATGTTAGAGGAGGCATTGAGCACTAATGTAGTGACTACTTTAGCCTCCAGAGACTTATTAGTAATTCTTGAAAACGAAGAAAAAGTAAGTAATCTCTTGCCAAATTTGGAACTTTTGTCAAAAATCGAAGAATATATGGGAGTGATAGTATCTGCCAAAGGAAATAAGGTTGACTTTGTTTCAAGATTTTTTGCTCCAAACGCAGGCATTCCAGAAGACCCGGTTACTGGCTCAGCACATTGCACGCTAATTCCTTATTGGTCTGAACAGTTGAAGAAGGATAAATTGCATGCGTTACAACTTTCTCCAAGAGGTGGTGAGTTGTTCTGCGAAAATTTAAGCGAAAGGGTCGTTATTAAGGGTAAAGCTGCAATGTATATGAAAGGTGAGATTTACATTCCTCGCTTACGCTCGGCGGCTGAGCTCTATCGTTATCTGCAATTGCGGAGATCGGATGGATGCACTGATGTCTATCGAGGAGAAAGGGAATCATGAAGTTGCTAAGTGAACCAGTTGTGATAGCTATTATTTCATTTGTCGCAGGTATCGGAGCTGCCTTGATTGGATTTATTGCTAAATATATATGTGACTATCGTATTGAAAAAAGGAAATTGCAGTTAAAGGAACGGGAAAGCGTTGCTAATTTCCTTGGCTCTAGTCAGTCGAATTTCGTTAGGGCAACCAAGGATTTTTATACACGCCTTTGCAACTTTTTTGAGAATCCAGATAAGGCCAGAAAGTGGTTAAAACCAGGAGAGACCAGTGCATCAGATGGTTATTACCTTCGGGAGTTTGTATACAGAATGTTTAATTTTCTGGTATGGGGTAGGATTGTCCAGGACAGAATTAATGCCCTTCCCCCAGCCGAAACGGAAGAGTGTCCTGATCTGCAGCATACATACATGTTTGTTGATTTGGCCTATTCTATTTTTTCCTACATTTGGTTGTATAAAAGTTTCCACCAGTATGATGATTCACGAGAGTCTGCTCATCTTTTCTCGGGGAGTATGGAAAGGATAGCAGAGTGCGGTATTGAGAGATCAAAGAGTGGCATCCAAGCTATATCACGTGAGCAGTTCGAGAAGGAATACGAAGATGCGACCAGTCCTATACAGTCGCTCAGGGATTTCGTTGTAAAAGCTGGGCATGGAAATTCTCCAGAGATTTCATACGTCATCGGCCGCTTGGCTACACTTAAAGCCATACTTGCATCATTTTTAATGGATTTTTCTTGGACAATAAAGGTGCCGAACAAACAGGAAATAATGGAGCAGTACCAAAAAGATCTAAGTTATGCTGGCACAACAAGTGCTGAAACGCTTAATTTTGCTTCAATTGTACCTTCAAATTTGAAAGAACTCATGGAAAGATTTAGATGCAAGCTTCTCCCTGTTTGATAAAGAGATATGAAGATTGAGCATAGAATGGCAGATAACCAATCGTTGCAGCGGACGGCGGGGGCTGTGCCGCTTTTCAAAGTTATGAGGTTGACCAAAGTTTTGTTCTACTTGTAAAGTTTGGTGGTAATCCTCCCCCGCCGCCGCTGAACTCTATCGTTAGAATTAAAAATAATCACACAAAGACACAAAGTCACAAAGGAATTGAATAAAAACAATAAATCTTTGTGTGCTTTGAGGCTTTGTGTGAGGATATAAAAGAGAAATTCTAACCCTTCGCTGCACCTGACTGCGAGGGGCTGTGGCGTGTTTGAAATAGTTTTGTAGTTTATCAAAGTTTTAACCTGCTTACAAAGTTTAGTGGTAATTCCCCCTCGCAGCAGGTGAGCTCTATCGTTAGGTGCAAAGCAATGAATGAGCAAAATCAATATTACGAAAACTATCCATCAACGATAATAATTCTACGAAATATATTTGAGATCGTAATTTGGGGTATTGGTGTCCTCTTATTAGTGAAATTCG
>JBFLXS010000348.1 GCA_040755795.1 bacterium
AACCTAACCCCAATGTTTATAATATGTTACATATACCTACCTCACCTCCTAAACACCCCTAAAATCTACCTTCTTACTATTATAACCCCTTGATTTTACTGGAGTTAATAGGTCCAACCCTCATATTTAAGCGAAAGGTAATGATAGCTATTATTGCCCTGGTAACGATGATAATGGTCATAGCATATTATCTATTGGTAAGACCTGTTTATGAATCCACTTTGAAATTACTTATCGAATCGCCAAAGGGGAAAGATATACCGTTCACGGATAACTCCGGCCAGGTAGTTCCACTTAATCGAGCAGAATTCATAAAAACCCAAATTCAAATCATAAAAAGTTATTCTCTGGTAGAAAAGGTGGTAAAAAAATTACAGTTACATAAAAGAAAAATTACACCGAATTTGAAAGATAGAATAACTATTTTATTTCGGAAGGTTAAAAATTTACCACTACATCATACCGTTGATGTTTTAAGAAATAAAAAAATCTCGATAGAACAGACAAGAGGTACAGATATTGTGATGATAAAGGTTAGGGATATAGACCCGCTTGTCGCCGCAAATATAGCTAATACCCTGGCACAGGTGTATATGGATTATAGTATAAACATTAAAGGTAAAGAAGCCAGAAGTGCCTATGGCTTTATTAGTCAGCAAATTGAAACGACTGCACCAATACTTAAAAAACTCGAAAATGAATTGGAGAATTTTAAACAAAAAGGAAATATACTCTCTATTGATGTTGAAGCCAAAGAGAAAATCTCAACATTAGCCCAATTGGAAAGGGAATATCTGGCTACAAAAAAAGAAAGAACTGAATTATTAGCTAAATATCAAGATATTATAAAGAAACTTTCTCAGCAACCTGTAGAAAAAATCTTAGCCACTGATATTAAAAAAGACCCAATTGTTCAAGAGCTTAAATCAAAAATTATGGAGCTTGAATCGCAACTATCTTCTCTACTTCTAACATATGATAAAAACCATCCTAAAATCATAGAAATTACCGCTTCTATCGAGAAATTGAAGGAAGATTTGAAAAAGAATCTTGAAGAAAAAATAAGTGAAACTACTGTTACTACTGACCCAATTTATGACCAATTGAACACAGATAAAGTGGTTATAGAGACACAATTATCTTCATTAGAGGCAAAAGAAGCAACCTTACTTAAAAATATTTCTACTATACAATCCCAGGTGAATGAGTTGTCGAAAAAAGACCTCATCCTTAACCGGTATTTAAGAGAAATAAATACCTATAAAAACTTCTATACTGTTTTATTAGAAAAACAACAGGAAGCACTTTCTTCAGAAATAATAAAATTAGGGAATATACGAATTGTTGAATATGCAATTCCTGCCGCAAAACCCAAAAACTATCCTTTGCCTATTGCCCTTTTAATTAGTCTATTTGGAAGTTTGATGGTATCTATAATTCTATGTTTCTCTTTAGAATATTTTGATACCTCATTCAAAACCTCTATAGAAGTAGAAGAATATTTTCAAATTGATGTCCTGGGAACTATACCGAGAAGTTAGTAATTAAAAATTTAGAAAAAGGCTACAATCCTCTTAATTCTAAACACTTAATTTTTAAGTTTTAATCATACGAGGAAGTGGAAATATGATATTAAAAAATATCTGGCAAAACTGGAGAGGGATAAAGCAAGAAAAATATCCAGGACGGCTTTTATTAGATACTAAATTTGATTTAAAAAATCCCTTAGTTGTCTCTTTTTATAATCTTTTTGGTAAAATATATTATATCCTTAACGAGAAATCTATACAGCTAATCCTGCTTACCTCATCAATAGAAGGAGAAGGGAAGTCATTAATCACATCTAATTTGGGAATAATCCTGTCTGTCTTAGGTCAGAAAAAGGTTTTATTAGTAGATTGTGACTTTCATCATCCGCAACTACATCATATATTTGAAGTAGGAAGGGCAAAGGGGCTATCAGAATTATTAAGTGGTGATATAAAAATTGAAGAGGCAATTAAATTAACAAGAATTCCAAATCTTTTTCTATTAACAGTCGGTAAAACTCAGCTGACTACATCTATGCTTATCAGCTCAGAGCTTTTTAAAAATCTCCTTAAAGAACTCAAGGGAATTTATGACTTGATATTATTTGATTCATCTCCAGTAAATTTAACCCAGATACCTACAATGTTAGCTCCACTTATAGAGGGAGTAATATTTATTATACAAGCAGAAAGAACACAAAGGAAGATGATAGAATGTGCCCTTGAATCGCTTAAGAATTCAAAAGCAAATATATTAGGAAGTATTTTAAATATGAGAGATTATACTATACCAAAATACATATATAGTAAGCTATATCGTACCGCAGGAGACTATTACTATCAGAAGTAATGGAAAGTGTAAAATAAAGGATACGAGATATTTCATCTTCAATTTTTCATTATTCAGTTTACAGTTAATTTCTTCATATTACTTGACTTAGATAAATAGTTACGAATGGTGGCTCAATCTATGATGCAGACAACTGAAAGATTTACAGTAGTTAAAAATGTATTTTTTTATATTATAACCTGCGGACTGAGACTCCTCTCCTCTACCTTGCTCTTTATATGCATGGCAAGGATTTTGGGGGTTGAGGACTTTGGGAAATTTACATTTGCTTTATCTTTTATAGGCATATTTCTTGTTTTTGTGGATTATGGATTTAATGTGCGTATCATAAAAGAGGTTGCCGTGTTCTCTAAGAATGCCTTAGGGATTTCGAGTGATATTTTAATCAGCAAGGTTATTCTTTCAGTCATCTCAACTTTTGTCTTGTGTATAGTTTTGGAGGTGATGAACCATCCTGCTGAAATTAAGATTGTAGTCTTTGTATTATGGGTTGCGGTTATCCTTTATTCCTTTGGACTATATTTTAATGCTATATTCAGGGGATTGAATCAATTTCAGTATGAAACCTATCCAACCGTATTGTTTAATGGCATCCAGTTTTTCTTAATACTTATCCTTCTTTTGTTGAATTTTAAAGTTGTTGCTGTGGCTTTTGCCTATCTAATTGCAAGGATTATTTACTTTTTTGTTAGTCTCTTTCTTGTGTATAAAAAGTTCGGTAAACTCTCATTGAGATTTGATTTCTCAAGAGGGATAAAGGTAGTAAAAGACTCTTTCCCTTTTGGTAGCCAGGTTATCTTAACCACACTCTATCTTCAACTTGATACGGTTTTACTGTCTTATTTTAAAGGCAATACCGAGGTAGGATATTATCAGGCAGGGATGCGAATAGTAGTGGCAACGATGGTTATTTATGATGTTATAGTATCTTCTTATTTTCCTGTAATTTCAAAGAGAATAAAAATAGACTGGAAAGGGTTTAAAAAAAATGGCCTGGCATTAAATAAATATATGTTTCTTATAGGAGGAACTATAGCTACCTTCTTTTTGTTGTTTTCGGATATCGCTATCAGGTTAATCTATGGAGAGCAATATCTACATTCAATATTTATCATGCAGTTGCTTAGCGGGGTAATATTTTTAAGATTTGTTGGGGCGGCTTATCCTGATATTATTACTGCGGCAGATAACCAGAAATTAAGGGCAATCGGCGCGGCGGGAGCTGTTGTTGTTAATGTTATTTTTAACCTTATTTTGATACCTATCTATGGAGCTATTGGTGCCGCAATTGCAAACATAATTACTCATATCGTTTTAAATACAATTTATGTATTTTTTGTCATAAAACTTATTAAGGATATTTTTATTGATTCTGATTATGTGAAAGGGCTGATAATTCTTGCCTTAATTGTCGGAATATGCTTATTTTTAAAACAAATAGCTCCACTATTTTCAATTTTTACTTTTTGGGTTAGTTCTCTGCTAATGGTGATTGTTACTCTAACTAATGAAGAAAAGCAAACTATAAGATATATACTGAAGAAGGGAATATGGGATAGAAGAGTAGAGAGTGGAGAGTAGGAAAAAAGGTAACATTACTCTTTTTATTCCTTACATACTTATACTCGATATTCAAGTTTTTTTTAAGATTAAGTGGTTTATCCTTTTTTAACCGCAAAGAACGCAAAGAAATTAACCGCAAAGAACGCAAAGATTATAGTGCTCTGTTAAGATTGAAGTTGCATGTTACTTAGCCCTACAACGACATCTATGATTGATCCACAAATCAGGTGGTCTGGTGTCTGGGTGTCTAAGTGCCTGTGAGGTGGGTATGAGTGACGATAAGTATCGGCTGGATGATTTTGAGCTTTATCAACTGGCACTTAAGTTCCGACAAAATGTTTACAAGCTCATTAAACAGCTTCCATCTGAGGAGCGCTATTGTTTAGACCCGCAGATGAGAAAGG
>JBFLXS010000349.1 GCA_040755795.1 bacterium
AGTAACTACGGAGCGTGGAGCATGGAGAACAGAAGGAAAAACTCAAAACTCAAAACTCAAAACTCAAAACTATCTCTACCTCTTCGCTTTCACGCTTGGCTTATCCTTCACCCATCATATGCAAACAGTCTACTTAGTCCCAGCAAGCATATTTTTTATCATAGCAGTGTACTGGAAAAAATGGATGCAACAAAAACAATCATTCTACTCTCTACTCTCTACTCTCTACCCTCTACTCTTAAAAATGCTTTGCTTATTCATCTTACCATTGTTCTTATATCTATATCTACCTATTCGAGCAAGTGCTGACCCTGTTTATAACTGGAGTGATCCTGATACATTAAGAAAGTTTACTCATCACATCTCAGGACAATCGTTCAAAGAGTATTTTACCTCAGGAATAAATGGGATTTATAAAAATTTAACCCATATTCCGCATTTCTTAAGTGATCAATTTCATTATTTCTGGTGGATGAGTTTAATTGGATTACTTATTTTACTATTTAAAAATAGAAGTAGAGTTTTATTTTTCTTTTTAATCATCATAGTAAACATATCTTTGGCTGTGAGATATTCTATCCCAAACATAGAAGATTATTATATACCATCTTATATTATCTTTATGATTTTATTTAGCTTATGTAGTGGATTTATAATAAATAAATTTTTAAAAAAAGGGATAATATTTTCTATTTTATTTTTTATCGTGCCTATAATTTCCTTTATAATACATTATCCTTATAATAACAGAAGTAACTATTATTTTGCTTATGATTATGGAAATGGTATTTTATGTCCTGTGGATAATGAAGCAATTATGTTCCTTTCGGGTGACGCTATAGAATTTCCCGTTTGCTATCTAAAATATTGTGAGAATCAGCGTGATGATGTTGCTTTAATTTTTACTATCTTTTTGACAGATGAGTTAGTTGTGAAAGAAATAGGATATTGTGAAACGATTAAAAAACAATATCCTGAGATAGATTTATCTACTCCAATTCAAAATGATGAAATTGACTATAATGATATAGAAAATAGTGTTAAAAGGATTAAAATTAAGGAGATTATATCTAATAAACTTATATCTCGGCCAGTATTTTTAATGTATGATAACGAACTACTCAATAATTATATCTTAATTCCAAAAGGATTTTTCTATAAAATTGTGTCTAAAGAAATAAAGGAAGAAAAAATATGTGAAGAGTTAAAAACCTGTTCATTTCACCTTTTTATAAGAGGGATAAAAGACGATAATATGATTTTTAAAGATGCTGCATGGACATTACGGGTAATTATAAATTATGTTCTCTCATATTATATTCACGGATTTATCTATTATAAAGAGTTAGGGAAGTATGAAGAAAGTATAGATAACTATGAGAAGGCATTAGAGATAAAAATAAAGAATAAAGAAATTCCTTATTTTGTTCCATACAGTACTTGCTATAATCACTATTTAAATGAATATAAAAGAAATATAGAAGAAATAAAAAAACATCTTTTAAACACTTATTGGGAATGGGGAAATTATTATGAGAAGAAAGGACTTATTTTAAAAGCAATTGATTTGTATAAAAAAGTAGAGGAGATATCTCCCGATAATATAAAATTAAAGAACACTGTTGGGTATTTATATTTTAGCCAGAATAGGTATCAAGATGCAATAAATGAATTTAAAGAATCTATTGAGATATGTCCCACTGATGTAAGGTCTCATATAAATTTAGCTTCAGTTTACTATGCCAAAGGATTATATAAAGAAGCTATATCTGAATGTAAATGTATTTTAGAACTTGATGCTGATAATACTTATGCTAATCAGATGTTAGAAACAATTTTGAAAAGGAGGTTGGATAAGTAAGAATGGGTAAAAAACTTATGTTAGGAGTGGTATTATCTATCGGTGTGTTTTTGAAAGTGGAATTTGGTGGTGCAAGTACTATTGTATGTGGAACTCAGAGTGGTACATGGAATTTAGTTGGAAGTCCGTATATAGTCACGGGAACTGTAACTATCCCTCAGGGGTTAAGTTTGACCATTGACCCAGGAGTAGTTATAAAGTTTGCTACCAATACATCCATGATTAATTATGGTACATTATCAGCTATTGGTACAGTTGATGGAACGATTACTTTTACATCTAACGCAGGTACACCTACTCCAGGTGATTGGAATAGTATTAAATTTAGTGGTGCCCAAAGTAAAGGAACAATTAGCTATTGCCTTATAGAATATGGGAAACAAGCTATTTATTTAGAAAATGCTTCAAAAATTACTATTACTCATAATACAATTAGAAATAATAAAGGTTCTATTGGTGCACCGGGAGTGAATAACCAGTCGGGTAATGTTGGTGAAATTGGTGCAGGGATATACTTAACTTCCTCTACTAACAATACCATAAAAGGTAATACTATCTATAACAATCAAGGGGGGACTGGTGGACAAGGGGGAAACGCTGGTGGTTCAGGTGGCAACGGAGGAGTTGGAGCAGGGGTATATTTGAACTCATCTATTAACAATAGTATAATAGATAATACTATTGCTGAAAATCGAGGAGGTTATGGAGGGGGAGGAGGAGACTTTAGTTCAGGTGGTCGAGGAGGGATTGGAACGGGAATATATTTATGCTCATCAACTAATAATACTATATCTGCTAATATTATCTCTAATAATCGAAGAGGAGAAAAAGGACAAGGTGGTTGGGGAGGACCAAACGGATGCTATGGTAATAGCTACGGTATCTATATTGACTCAAATAGCTACAATAATATCATTGATTCTCTTAACACCTATAATGAGGAACCTATACTTTATTATTATGGAATAACTACATCTACAATTATTGAGAATCAAACATTAACTCTTAGTGGATCCAGTTCGACAAACTTGGGTAGAATTGTCTTAATTAATTGCTCAAATTTTATTATTAGAAATAATTTTATTGCTGGAGGTATTGGTGAAAATGGATACACAAATGATTGTTTTGCTACAGGCGGTAAAGGAGGAACTGGTTCAGGAATATATTTAGGTTCATCAAGTAATAATATTATAACTCGTAATACCATTAAGGAGAACCAAGGTGGATATGGTGGAACAGGAGGAAAATATGGTTCAGGTGGTCGAGGAGGAATTGGAACAGGAATATATTTATGCTCATCAACCAATAATACTATATCTGCTAATATTATCTCCAATAATCGAAGAGGAGAAAGAGGACAAGGAGGAGGTGGAGGTAACTCAGGAATAGAGGGTAACCCAGGTAACAGCTACGGTATATATATTGACTCAAATAGCGATAATAATATCATTGATTCTGTTAATACCTATAATGGGGAACCAATCCATTACTATTATGGAATTACTACACCAACTACGATTGAATATCAGACTTTGACACTTACAGGTTCTGGTTCAACAAATCTCGGCAGAATTGTTTTAATCAATTGTTCAAATTTTACTATTAGAAACAATTTTATTGCTGGAGGTATTGGTGAAAATGGACACACAGGTGGTGAGATGGAATCAGGTGAAGTAGGGAAAATGGGAGTAGGGGTATATTTGAATTTATCTACTAATAATACCATTACAGGTAATATTATTTTTAAGAATCAAGGAGGTTTTGGTGGGACAGGAGGGAAGGTAGCTTCAGGAGGTGGTGGTGGAATTGGATCAGGGATATATTTGAATTTATCTACTAATAATAGCATAACAGGTAATAATATTTATGAAAATCAAGGGGGTAGTGGTGGAACAGGAGGCGATGAGCGCCCTCTTGAGAATGGAAATGGAGGGAGTGGTAATGGGATTTATCTTTTTTCCTCGGATAATAATAAAATTATTAACAATACCATTAAAGATAACACAGGTGGTACTGGTAAGTCAAATGGTAATGGAGTCGGAATTTACTGTAAATCTTCAGTAATTTCTGAACTTATTTATAATAATATTTACAATAACGGAACCTACAATCTTCAAACAGATATTTCTCCGGGAACTCAAACAGCAGAATATAACTGGTGGGGTAGTGACCCACCTGCTACTTATACTTTCTCTGGTAATATAGATTATGATCCATGGTTAAGAGGTGCTATAGCAAAGATTGTCATTATTCCCTCGTCAGGCACAGTTGGAACTTTAATTACAGTTTCAGGGGAAGATTTTGGCTCAACTGAGTTAATACGAATAGATTTTGGAACAACTCAAACTAGGCTCTTTTGACTTTTGAGTGGGTAAATGATATAATAGGTAAAATCCCAATCAAAATCCAAAGGAGCAAATATGATAACAAAACATATATTTGAGCAGGCCTTAAATATTCAAGAGCCATGGTAC
>JBFLXS010000350.1 GCA_040755795.1 bacterium
CTTCAGAGCATCGGGTAAAATGCTGTTGATAAAATTAGAGGCATTCTCTTTGTTTGAAAATATCTCTTTGAAGAAACTGTCATGTGGATTTGATATCTCCATCTTATCTCCTTACCCCAGCTTTGTTCTACCCTGATTCCACTTTCGATGGCTAAAGTATTACTAATTTCAGGGTTATCTTCCTTAGTGTTTGGCTGTGGTCTTAGTGCCTTAGTGCTTTTTTATTGTCTCACTAACCTTACCACCTTATTTATCTCTTCCTTTGAAAGTCCGGTTATCTTGGCAATCACATCAATATTAAATCCCTCTGAATACATAGCCTTAGCAGCCTCTACTGCTTTCCTGTATTCACCTTGCTGTAATCCTTGTTGCATTCCTTGTTGCATTCCTTGTTCTATCAATTTCATAGCGGTAGTCATTGTTGCTTCACCCCCTTTCTCGGAAATCTTCTTCACTGCCCCTACTACCTCTTCTACTCCTATCTCGGTGCTACTGTAAATATACCGAATAACCCCTTCCAAAAATTTTAGCCCTTTCTCCTCCTCGTAACACATCTGCCCTATCTCTAAAAAATCCCCGATATGCTCCCGCAATTTCCCCTCATTATATATGCTCTTCATCACTAATAAGGCTATCCTAAGAGTTACATCCAAAAAAACCTGCCCCTTTATCTCCTCATCACTATACCTCGATAAATCTGTCAATAAATAATCAAATTCAGGAATATATCTCTTTAATCCCTCATCTATCCCTCTAAAATATTCAGATAACCCTTTCACTACCCATCGTTCTTTACCGTGATAAAAAATAATAGGTATAACAGGTCTTAAACCCTCTTTCTGTTTGATATTTGTCTCCCATATCTTAAGGATATACCGTAGAAGCTGTAAATGCGGGTATTTGACTGTCTTGCTCTTATGTTCAAATAAAAGCGAAACCTTTACCTTGCTCTTAGCCTTGTAAAGACAATTATAAACTATGTCTGAAAAGTTCTCTTTTAGTTCCTCATCAATGTAAGAGTTATTATCCAATTCCAGGGTTGATAAATCAAGGTTTTTCTTCAGAGCATCAGGTAAAATGCTGTGGATAAAATTAGAGGCATTCTCTTTGTTTGAAAATATCTCTTTGAAGAAACTGTCATGTGGATTTGATATCTCCATCTTATCTCCTTACCCCAGCTTTGTTCTAACTGGTATGATAATCCATAACATAAAAGAAGTCAAATTGTTTGTTTTTTCCCGCAACCAATTAAGGCAATACTTTTGTTGATAGAGAGCGCCTCGGTGTAGGTTCCAGGAGCAACATAGATTGTATCGCCAGTTGTAGTAGCATTTATTGCCGACTGGATAGTTGTATAACTTCCTGGCACATACAAATCCGCTGCTCTTAAAAAACCCAGCCCCAATACCACTAAACCGATGATTTTTTCATTTTATCAACACATCCTATTTAATTTTAATATAGACTAAAGACCAAATAAAGTACCACAAGCATCCTGCTTGTCCTTTTCATTTCTTAACATAGTGCTTTGTCAAGTTTGATTTACCATGTTCGGAAAGTTACGGTTATCGGTTATCAGGTTATCGGTGAAAAAAAAGAAGTAACTTTTTATCTCCGATTACCGATTACTGATAACCGATTACTGATTACCGATTACCCTGATTCCACTTCCGATGGCTAAAATATTACTAATTTCAGGGTTATCTTCCTTAGTATTTGGCTGTGGTTTTAGGGGAACATCTTGGGGTCAGACCTCGAAAATGGAATTTACCCTACTAATTTCTCAATTCGAGGTCTGACCACAATCCCCCAATCCTCCACTCGGCAGCGGGGGACAACCCACCTCTGCCCTCTATATTTATCCGTGCTAATCCGTGTTAATCAGTGGTTGAATAGTTACACTATCGGTTGCATCTGGAGAGCAGGATGATTTACCTTTTTGAGATAGGCAAGGACTTCATTCTCGGTTGTAGCAATAGTTTCATCAGCAATCAGGTCAACAAAATTCTCAAGACCACTTTCTTTAGATTGCTGTTCTAGCAGTTCACGGCTAAATTCTTTTAATTTTTTAGGCATCCAGACAATCCGTTTAAAACCACCTTCAGCGGAAATATATTTTTTACTGCCGATATAATACTTTGAGTGGCCAATAAATCCTGAAGTTTGCAAACCACCTCCAACCGAACCGGCTAATGTAGAGAATTTCATCCCACAAGGTGTCATATTGGTATAGTCTCTATCAACAATCATCACACCATTAGTTGAAGGTAACAAAGCCGTGATACATTCAAAACAACCACAACTGGTCATTGGGTCAATCATCATTGAGTAGGCACTCATTTGTTCTATCTTGCCGTGAGAGGCCTTTTTTATAAAGGCGTTGACATTATCCCATTGTCCGATTACCGGGTCAAGGCAATTGCCTTTTTGAATTGGTTGATTGGGTCCATCAGGTTTAATTTGATAAGCGGCTTTTGTATCCAGCCAATTATATGCCCCACAAAGCCCGGACCGCTCCGGTGTAACTATACAAAGATGATTGGGGGCAAAGGATTGACATAATGTGCAGGAATAAAGAACATCCACTCCTTCATCAGTCAAGCCTTTAACTCTTTCGTCCCTTTCACGATAGGTAATTTTGGCAATATTCATCATTTCAGTTGCCTTCTCCATCTCTGTATAAATTTTTACCTGAACACGGTCAATGATTGAGCTGTATTCTGCATGGAATTTGGCAATAATAATCTTGCCCAGATGAGCAAGTCTAAGACCGCTATTAAATGCTGATTTACTTATTCTTATCCAGATGATATTTCTCTGGCCAATATGGAGTAGTCCTTGAGCACCATTCAGGATTTCATGGATATGTCGTTCAAGGATTGGTTCAAAATCCTTTTGCATCCTGGCACCAGCAACCTCAACCCATATCCCAAGTGCGAATCCACTCCCTTCTTTAATCTCATTCAGGTCAGGCCCAATCACCTCAATTTTACCATCCTCTACCTCTTGAACAGGTTTTGTGGTTACAAATTCAAATGCTGGGACTTTAGTTCGAACCTCATTTGCCTCAGCGTATAAATCCTCTTTACCTATTCTTTCACCGGCAAAGGCTGGTCCATAAAGGACAGGTATATCAATTTTTGTGACCACAACCTTTAATCCTCGAACCTCAATTGCTCGCTCCACCATTTTGTCAAAAGGCACATTTGAAACAACATGCTCATACATACATACGCCAGTGGGAAGGATTTGAGGAATAGGGGTATAGGATATAGTTGGAAATCCATAGTTGATAGCCCCGGCGGCGGTGGCATACCATTCATCTGAAACTTCACCTAAGGCTAAAACAAAGGCAAAGACACGATGTTTGTTGTAGATAAGATTTCGTCGATAATCTCCCGGTTCAACGCCACCAAAAGCCATAGCCGCTCTTGAGGCAAAACCTAAGGCAAAAATTGCCCCATAGATTTCATTTGAAAAAGGTATAAGTCTTGTTTCCCAGCCCATCTGAACACCTTCTTGCCTTAACTGTTTTGACATGCTATTACCATCATTTTCAGCACACATAAAAACATACAGGGTTTTTTCCTGGAGTTCTTTGGCTAATTTAGCCGCAGTTTGGGAATCCGGACAGGCACCAACACAAGCCGCAAAACCAGGTGCACTACCATCCACGAATTCTATACCACGTTCCCGCATTATCTTATCATCAGCCGCACCGATGAATAAATGGTTATCATCCGGAGCTGTCGCAATAAGATAAGGAATTGGGGGTTCAAGATATTTTAAAGCCTCGATTACCTCCTCTGCCCACAAAGTAATCATCCCTGCATCTAAAACCCAACCCAGATATGGCAGGTGAATACCTTCATCAACAAAGGGTGGAAGTAAATCCTTACATTTTTTAACAACCCCTTCCATATCCGTAAGATTTTTGACTTTAATCCCACTCATCGCATAAATGATTGGCAAATAGTAGCCGGTATTTGGGAATCCGACTTCCTGGTTTGGTCCAAATTTGTCAATCGACTCTTTTAACCGTGTATCGGCTAAATTTACAATCTTGTGTGCCCCACGAATGGCGGCTGATGCAATTATTTTAGACATTGTTTACCTCCTTATGTTTGATAAATGGTAACTGGTGAATGGTAATTAATTACCGATTAACCGATTACTTACTTTATTGGACTTTTGCGTTTTTTTTAGGTGTAAGAAAGGGGAAATGGAGAAAATTGGGGAAAGGGGAAAAAGAATTTCATGTATAACTAACTATATTTCTTATACTTAGAGAAAAATACTTCTTTTTCCTTTTCC
>JBFLXS010000351.1 GCA_040755795.1 bacterium
CAATTCCTGAGCATAAATTCAAAATAATTTGATGTATTTCTTCAACACTTTTTTGTCGGTTGATTATTTTCACCCTTGCCGATTCTTGTTTGCTGATTTCAAGGTAACCCTGTCGGACTCGTTGATGGAAATCAAGTGCCTCCTGTTCAATTCTATCTCCCAGACCTGCCGTAGATAAAGTTTTAGCCATTTCCAATCCTTCTTGCGGGTCAACATCCAGAACAAAGGTTAAATCTGGCTTAAGCTCCTGGGTAACCACAGCGTTAAGTTTTTGTATCAAATCTTTATTTAGCCCTCGACCATAACCCTGATAGGCCATCGTAGCGTCAATAAAGCGGTCACAGATAACTATTTTACCTGCCGCTAATGCTGGTTTTATTACCTCCTCGATATGTTGAGCTCTGGCAGATAAATATAGAAATAACTCAGTTAAAGGCGACATATTGGAATTCTCCGGGTCTAACAATATCTGCCTTATCTTATCACTAATCTTAGTTCCACCGGGCTCATAGGTATGAAGGACTTCAAACCCTTTTTCTCGCAATGCCTTTGTAAGTAATTCTGACTGGGTAGTCTTCCCACTACCCTCAGTGCCTTCAAAGGTAATGAACATACTGACACGATTCATTTTTATCATTTTCCTCTGATTTTTTTGGGCGTTCACAGAACGTTGAAATTGGAAATGAAATTGGAAATTCGGTAACCGTTCAGCCACAGAGGCACAGAGTTCACAGAGAATTAAGGAAATTAGCCACATAAGGACACGAATTAACCTCTGACATCCCATAAATGTAGTGCGAACCTTTAGGTTTGCCTTCCGGTTTACCAGAAGCGAGGTTAAAGCCTCGCACTACAAATCTTTTTGTGTATTCCTGTTTATTCGTGGTTATATATTTCCTCTGTGTTCTCTGTGACTCTGTGGCTATATCTCTGAACGGTTACGAAATTCGAAATTAGGGAGAAAGATTCGTAACCGTTCAGCCACAGAGGCACAGAGTTCACAGAGAATTAAGGAAATTAGCCACATAAGGACACGAATTAACCTCTGACATCCCATAAATGTAGTGCGAACCTTTAGGTTTGCCTTCCGGTTTACCAGAAGCGAGGTTAAAGCCTCGCACTACAAATCTTTTTGTGTATTCCTGTTTATTCGTGGTTATATATTTCCTCTGTGTTCTCTGTGACTCTGTGGCTATATCTCTGAACGGTTACGAAATTCGAAATTAGGGAGAAAGATTCTTGATTTTTGTCCCAATTTCTAATTTCTAACCGCAAGATTTCAAACAAAAGTGAACCGTCCCTTATTTGGCATTAACCTCTTCTTCTGTAGAATACCCCAAAAAGTAATATTAACCACCTAGAATTATACAAAATTTACTATTTTTTGTCAATGTTTTTATTGACAAGTTCTGTAATTCAGACACTGGACATCAGACACAAGACTATAGACTCTATTTATGCAGGAAATTAGTGACATTTGGGAAACCATCCTCAAAACTTCACTCCCTGAATTTTCCCTGAGCCTTACCTATGACAGTGACAGTGTCAGTGTCAGTGAAGAAACTCCTTCAACTCATCCAACACTTCCAACTCTTTCTACTCTAAATGGGTTTAAAAGATGAAGGAATAACAGAAGATATAATTCTGTGTTTTATCCGTGTCCATCTGTGGCTGAATAGTTACCTTAATTGTGCACGGATGGCACTTTTTCGTTTAATTTGATGATGATAAGCGATTGCAAATCTATGTGCAGAGTTACGAATTTGTTGAATTAAATGTAAGACATTAGAATCCGGAGGTGGAATCAGACAGGAAGAATGCGTAAATATCTTCTCCCTTTCTCCTTTTTTCTGGGGTTTGGCAAGACTTATTAATGGTATATTTGATATGCCTAAGGAAGATAATACTTTAAAGGCTATATTTAATTGCTGTCTGCCGCCATCAACTAATATTAAATCCGGAAGCGGTTTCTTCTCATTCAAGAGGCGGGTATATCTTCGTCTGATTACCTCTTCTAACATCGCGACATCGCCAGCTAAATCCGCTCCTTTAATTTTAAATCTTCGATATTCACTTTTTTTTGGCTGTGCCTCTTCAAAGACAACTAAAGAACCTACGGCATCTTTACCCGTTAAACAAGATATATCAAATGCCTCAATCCGCTTTGGTAATGTAGGTAGATGGAGATAATTCTGGAGCAAGATAAGTATTTTTATGTTTTCTTCTGCTTTTTGAGATAAAAGACTTACAGCCGCATTTTTTGTCGCCAGGTCAATGAGATATTTTTTTTCGCCCCGTTTTGGAACAGAAATTTTAACCTTTGCCCCTTTTTTTTCATTCAGCCATTCTTTAATGGTATTTTCTTCTTCTATTCTACCAGGCAAAATTAATTCTTTTGGGATAAATGTCTTTCGTGAATAATATTGCTTGACAAAAGCAGTTAGTATTTCGCCTACGGATTCTGTTAAGCCTATTTTCAGGAAGTAATGTTCATCTCCAATCAATCTTCCATCCCTGATTAAGAAAACAACGGCACATATTTGTTTGGGTTCACTCAATTCGGCAATACCAATAATATCCTGGTCAACCCGTGATAGAGAGACAACCTGTTGCCTGGTCATTACATTTTTCAGGGCAAAGATTTGGTCACGAATTATAGCCGATTTCTCAAACCGTAACGCCTGTGCCTCATTCTTCATCTTTATTTTTAGTTCATTGATTAATTCCTCAACCCGACCATTTAAAAACAGGCATACCTGCTCAACCATCTTTTGATAATCTTCTTTGCTAACATTTCCACAACAGGGTGCAAGACATCTTTTAATATCAAAATTAAGGCAGGGTCTTTGCAGTTTTTTACCGGCATTAAGTTTATATTTACAAGTTCTAATCTGGAATATTTCCTGGATTAATTTTAATGTTTGACGCAGATTACCGCTATGAGTATAGGGACCAAAATATTTTGCCCCATCATCCGAAACTCTCCTTGTGGTGAAAATTCCCGGGAACTCTTCCTGTGTTGTAATTTTAAGGAGCGGATAGGTTTTATCGTCTTTGAAAGTAACATTATATCCTGGTTTATATGTTTTAATCAAATTATTTTCTAATATCAACGCCTCTACTTCAGAATTAGCCACGATATAATCCAAATCCGCAATTTTAGCTCTGAGAATTAAATCTTTGGGCAAGGCAGGTCTTTTTTTCTGGAAATATGACCTGACCCGCTTCGATAGACAGGTGGCTTTACCAACATAAATTATCTTACCCGCCTTATCCTTAAACAGATATACACCAGGTTCTTCAGGTAGAGATTTAAGTTTAGAATTTAAAGTCATAACAAGATAAATTTAACATAATAAAGTGATTTTGTAAAGTGTAAATTTTATAGTATTAACCAAAAGTTCACGAGAGCGTTGCATAGAACTTAAGGCTATATTTACGGTGCGTGGCATTGTGTTACCTCATTTCTTGCCATCTTTTTGTATTTCTTGACATTTTGGAGTCCCAAAAGACAACCCAGAGGATCATTAACCAGTCGATATAGCAGTTATTATTCAAAACTTTACTTAGACTTGATGTTCAAGTTTTTTAAAGGTATAAAGATTTAACCGCAAAGAGCGCAAAGGAAGATTTCGCAAAGGACGCAAAGGAAGGAAAATAAGGTGGTGAACAACCTATTGCTTTGTTAAGTTTGCTTTGCTATGTTTAGAAAGTTATCGGTTATCAGGTTATCGGTGAAGAGAAAACAATGACCTGTTATCTCCGATTACTGATTACCGATTACCTAAGTAACATGCAACTTCAATCTTAACAGAGCACTATAATCTTTGCGTTCTTTGCGGTTAATTTCTTTGAGTTCTTTGCGGTTAAAAAAGGATAAACCACTTAATCTTAAAAAAAACGGTAACTATTCACCATTCACCATTTCTTCCCTAAATTTCCTTAATAATGGTGAATGGTGAATTGTCAATTGTGAATTGTGAATTATCACTCTTCACGGTGTCAAGCAAACCTGGCCCAAGAGTTCGATGCACCGCTATAGCGCATCCAATGACTCTATTCGATAATTCATCAAATTTCACTTCGTGCTCTCCGTGCCCTTCGTGGTGAATAGTTACGATTTGTCTTCTTATCCCCCTATCTCCCTCCATCATCTCCCTATCCCCTTCGTTCGATTTTGCAAAGATGAGAGCGTTGCAAATGTCTTTTAGTTATGGTGCGGGTTTGGGGTGAGTTTTGAGTGATAAAAGATGCCAAAACGATAAAAAAGAGATAATTTGCTTAGTTGACATCAAAAAGAGGAGGTGTTATAT
>JBFLXS010000352.1 GCA_040755795.1 bacterium
TTATTTCTTTTGGGCAAGTCTCCTTGCCTCTTTCTTAGTAAGAATAACACAAGGAAGCTGGAAATTCAAGCAAAATTTTCATCCTCCTTTGTGCCCCGCAGGGGCATGACGGTTTCTCCTGAAAATAATCCGCAGATTTCGCAGAGGACACAGATTTTTATTTTTTTATCTCCCCGCTGGCGGGGAATTAAGGGATTCTTTTATTCCCGAATCCCGAGCCCCGAGTCCCGAGTCCCTTAATTTTCATCTTCCTTTGTGCCCTACAGGGCTATGAGCGTTTCTCCTTCATCCATTTTTCACTATCCTTTTCTATCCGGCCATAGTAAATTTCTCACCCAGATATATTTCCCTTGCCTTTGGGTCATTAATCAGGTCTTGAGAAGTCCCGGAGAGAAGTATTTCTCCTTGATACATAATATAGGTGCGGTCGGTTATTTCCAATGTTTCCCGAACATTATGGTCAGTAATCAGCACGCCTAATCCTTTTTCTTTAAGGTGAGAGACAATGGTTTGAATATCATCGACGGCAATCGGGTCAATGCCGACAAAAGGTTCATCTAAAAGCATAAAGTCAGGACAGGTAACTAACGAGCGGGCAATCTCGCATCGTCTTCGTTCCCCTCCAGAAAGGGTTACGGCTTTTTGTTTCGCTAAATGAGCAATGCCTAATTCCTCTAATAATTCGTTTAATCTTATTTTTCTTTGTTCTGAAGTCATCTTGATGGTTTCCAGAATGGCTAATAGATTTTCCTCAACAGTTAATCCTCTAAATATAGAAGGTTCCTGGGCTAAATAGCCGATGCCTTTTCTTGCCCTCTGGTACATAGGTAAGTGGGTAATTTCTATTTCATCAAGCCAGATATTGCCAGAATCAGGCGAGATTAGTCCTGTAACCATATAAAATGTGGTTGTTTTTCCCGCACCATTTGGTCCTAATAAACCAACAACCTCACCTTGATTAACCTCAATACTGACCTTATTCACGACCCGTTTTGAGCCGTAGTTTTTGATTAAATCATTAGTTTTTAGAACAGACATATTTACTCCCTATTTCTTCATTAATATCGCTTTTACTCCACCAATTACCTCAAACCTATCCTCTTTAACATAATAGATTATTTTTTCACCAACAAGTTTATTTTCTGATTGAATTACCTGCGGCTGACCAATTAATTCTAATCTTTTTTTATCATCAGAATAGATGGCTTTTGAAGCAGTAGCAATCGTATCTTGATGAATAATCTTAACCAAATCTGTTATCACAAACTCATTTTTTTTATAAAACCCTTCCATTTTCATTGCAGTAATCGTTACATCTTCATTTTTTAATTCTAATCTAGGCTGGTTAGTAATAAGGATATATTCAATCGGCTTCTGATATTTCAGATAACCACCAGTAAGGTAAATATTTTTCTCTTTATCAACAACCTTTACCTCCCCTTCACCTATCATCTCATCTAATGTTGACAATTTACCAATTACCTTTATTTTTGTTGAAGAAATAGAGATACTTCCTTTAGTAATCAAAACATTCCCTGTCAGGATTGTGCTTTCTTCTTTACGGTTCCAGACAGCATTATCGGCAAAAATATTAATATCCTCTGCCCATGTGTTGGAAATAACAAAGATATTTATTAGAAGAAAAATCGTTCTCCTCATTTGTTTTTATAATACCATAGATAAATATTATTGTCAATGATAATTTAATGTAGTAAAGACCGTAATTTTTGAGTGAGGATACCCGGGTGTCCATTGCCTATAATTCGTCCATCTATCTGGATTACCGGCACAATTCCTGCTGATGTAAAGGTTAAAAACACCTCATCACAACAGTAAAGGTCAAATCGGGTAATTGTTTCTTCTTTTACCTCAATTTGCTCTTTTTGGGCTAATTCTATGATAAAATCTCGGGTTATACCCCTTAATAACCCTAAATAAATCGGAGGAGTGACTAATTTCCCTTTTTTACAAACAAATATATTACTTATTGTTCCTTCGGTCACATAACCATTTTTATTGAACATTATTGCCTCAAAATGGGAGGTTACCTCTATCTTAGCCATAATATTCGCCGCAAAATTAGATGATTTTACCAGCGGATTAGTTGATTCTATAAAGTGTCTTCTGGTAGGAACGGTAATGATTGAAACTCCTTGAGTATATATTTCTTCAGGATATTGTGGTAGAGGTCTAACGATTATCTGAAGGCTGGATTTAAAAACACTAATTCGAATATAACCATTAGTAAGATTATTCTTCTTAATCGTCTGATGAATCGCCAGGATTAATTTATCTTTGTCTAAAGGAATTTTTATAACTTTCGCCCCATCATATAATCTTTGTAAATGTTCTTCTAACTTAAATATCTTACCTTCTTTAAAGATTAAACTCTCAAATAAGCCATCTGGCTCAATTATATTGAACACATTTACTTCCGGGATAAATTTACCATCGACATAAACTAATAAATCAGGATATTTTATTTTCATCGTTTTCTTTGGAAATTAGCAATTGGAGATTCCAATCTCAATTCCAAAACGGCTCCACCCATTTTTAACCGCAATCTTCCTTCACACTAAAAAACTATTTCTTACCACTCACATCTAACTGTATATCTTATTGTTTCCTTATCATTTTTTCTAACCTTAATTTTAAATTCTAATGTATTGGCATCTTTAATTTTGTAATCATGGGTAGTTTTTATTACACTCCAGGTGCCGTATTGTGATTCTATGACTGAAACTTCAATATCTTCGTCTTTATGGTTTTTTACTTCTATTTCATAAGTATCCTCACGGATTTGCGGGGTTATTTTTTGACGGCTGATAATCTTTCGTTCTCCAACCACATCAAATGCCTCTCCGATGGAAATTCTAACATCTTCATCCTTTGGGGTATGGTCAATCTCATCTTCACCGATGAACTGCAAGGCACCTTCTTTATCTGCTTTATATACCCTGAATTTACCTTTAGGGAGTGGTATTCCCAATCCATAATTCTGTGAATTCACAAATTCTAAATTCACTTGAACCTTTTTCCCATATCGGGCGCCATTATAAATAAAAGTCTTCTGACAAGAAAGGTTATTACTGGATAAAAGGTTAATTTGTTTAGTTTGCTTATCTTTTAAAGTTGTCAATCTACTAAGGGTATAAATATGATACTCAAATAGAGGTTCTTCTTTAAATCCTCCGTCTTCTGCGGCTTTTGCCCCCACATACATTATTTCCCTTGTTGGTTCTTTTGGTTTTAATAAATGAATATCTCCAGCAATAAGTTTTAACCGGGCATTTCTATAAGTCGTGCCGCTTTGATTATCAATAGTTACCCAGCCCGTCAAGTCTAAACTTGCATCTTTATCATCAACGATTGCCACATAATCTGCATACCACTTCATCCCTTTGGTGAGATAAGTCAATTCACATAAATCTTTATCACCAATATCCGAAATTATTCCCCACATAAGTGTAGGTCTGGTCATTAATCCTTCAGGTAATTCAGGGAATTTTATATCATTTACATTCTCAAGATTAACCATCACCACAGGTCCTTTTGTCTTATCCCTGGTCAAAATGATGTGCTTATCATCAAAACTTAATAACGAGCCTTCGTAGAGCTGATTGTCCTTTGTAATTATTTGAATTGACTTATCTACATATTTTTCTAACAGTTTATTTGCACTGACTAAATCATATTCATAATTTTGTTCTTGAATCTTAACCTTATCTTCATATTTTGTGGCTTTAAAGTGAACTGATGTTGGGTCGATTAATGAAGCAACATCAGTAAATCTTATGATATTTTCACCCTTTTTAAACTCTATCCATCTGTTATCCTTAACTAACCCTAAATCCTGATTATAGACAGTAATTTCAACTCCTTCTTTGCTTTCAGCCCTTATTTCACCAATAAGACTCAAACTAATTAAAATCAAGAAAATACATTTTTTAAACATTATTTTTTACCTCCTTGTATTTGGTAAATGGTAACTGGTGAATGGTAATTAGTTACCAATTAACCGATTACGTAACTATTCAGCATACCAAGCAAGTAGGAAGTAGGAAGAAGGGAAAATACTTCATACTATTTTACTCTTAATTGATTTGATTAAACCTATAAGCATCCTACTCACTTCTTCAGATATATCCCAAATGGATTGAAAATCTGGCAGATAATTAATCTTTAGATAGAATTAGATAATACCTTTCTTACTTTCCTACTCTCCTACTTCCTACTTTCAGGAGGAAATAGTAGGCAAGTAGGTAGTAGGAAAGGGATAAAGGATGTGCACGGTATTCCTCTTC
>JBFLXS010000353.1 GCA_040755795.1 bacterium
CATTAAAACAAGTCCTGTATCCAGTGCACTACCTAAATCATCTTCCTGATACCCAAAACTCAAATAATAATCATTTTCATACGAGACTAAAATATCTGTCAAACTCCCAACATCCATACCTGCTGAACTCAAAGCCAATATCTTCCGTGCCAAATAATCACAAACATCAACTTCAGTTGCCTCGATATAATCTATTGCCCGCAAAAGATTGGTCTTAGTCCCTTCTAAATCAAGCAAAGTTTGCGTAACTACACAGGTATCTCTAAACCCGGTAGTATCAGGATTGCCCCACGAATAATCGGTATTCTGGTGGTCATACAACCACTTAATACCATCATTTATCTCAGCATAGCTAAAACTGGAAATAAGGACTACACTTAGCATTAAAACCAATCGTGTCCTGAACATCTTTCACCACCTTCTCCTGAAAATAGTCTTTTCACGCAAAGGCGCAAAGGTAATTTTTTCCCTTATTTCCCTTTGCATTCTTTGCGTGCCTGGCGTGAAACTTCCTTTCCTCTGAAAAATCCGAACTTGGGATAGCCGTGAGAATAGAACACGGATGACACAGATTAAACGGATGAACACAGATTTCTTTTGAAAATATCTCACACAAAGACACAAAGGTAAAAAATCTAATTCTTTAATCTATCTGTGTTATCTGTGTTATCTGTGTTCATCTGTGTTCTCTTGATTTTCCTTTTCGTTTGTGAATTAACAAACTCCTGTCTGCTTTCGAGGTCTGTCCCCAACTTCTGCAACTCCTGTATTAGTAAAACACAGTTTAACATATGATAAATTGAGATACCATACAATAATTCCTATTATCCCTAATATTAATATAGGAATAAACACATATCCATAAAAAAGATCTTTTTTTAATATCATTGCTATTATATACATTACCCCACTGATATTTAAAGGTAATCCTACTATTATAATAAGGATGATAGTTCCAATACGAGCATAATTTTTTAATTTTAGCATTCCATAACCACAAGATAAAGACAAAAATCCAAAGCCTAAAAAGAATGGGGCTGAATAAGAAAGAAGATGTATTAATCCAACCATCCCACATGATTTTCCCGTTATTAAAATAGTCGATGTCCACATATAGATACCAATTACACCTATGATGCTTGATAATCCTCCAACAATTATTGCCAAAGCAGACAATATAAATATACCTACTGGTCTTTTATTTTCCATAATTATTCCTCTTCATCAGGATAATAAATTTGCATAAATAATTCTGATTTTTTTATTGCTTCAAGCTCAAATGCACTATCTTCATAACCATTTTTGATCCACTCATAGAGATAGAAAAAGAAAAAGTGTGATGGGTCTCGTCGATATTGTACTACATGAGCACATTCATGAGAAGCTAACTTTGGATCTAATACTGCTTCTTTAGCAAGTACAACTGTTTCTCCTATGGTAATAGCAGGATGTCCTAACATTAAAGCATCAGTTATTGGTCCTCCTCTCATAAATACAACTTCATCAAAATCTTGTTGGTAAAATTCTTCTAATTGTTGTAAAAGTATAGGGTCTAAATTTTCAATAATTTCACCTTCACTAAAATGTTCTATAAGTTTCTCTGTAAAAAGCTCTATCCAATTCTTTTCTTGCTTCGTCGTCATCCCACCCTGTAAGTATCCAGTGATGTAATAAGCGCCAAATGCTTCATTTGAGTCTAAAGTTATCCAACCTACACCATACCAATCGTTAATTAAAGTGAACAGTGGTCAGTGATCAGTATTTTTTATTTGCAACTAAATTGGGAAGTTTTTAGCCTTATTTAATTGTCAAAGAACTGATAATAATTAAGGAAAGTAAAACGAAAAATCAGACCTGACACTAATTATATTTGAAACACCCTAATCCTATTCCTCTACTTCCACCGTCATAATACAAAGATGATTTCCTTCCTGATCAAACCATTCATATACTATCTTATTTTCTACTGGTGACCACCTGATATGTGTTCCGTTATATTCAGTCTCTTGTAAGTCATTCCCATCTATATTAGCAAAACAAATTTTTGAATCAATGATACCTACCACCTTACTCATATCTGGAGAATAACTCCCTGCAAGTTCAAGATCCATCTTGCTAACTGGATTCTTACCATCTAAATCCATAGTCCATAATTCATAATAATCCTCCCATAGCCCCTTTTCAGGTGTGGCAGATGGGATTAATAACATCGCCCAGATCTTATATTCCCCATTTACTTTGTTATCCCTTTTGATGTCAAATCCTGCAAATGGTGTCCAAATTTTTCCTTCCACCTCCACATCTTTTTCTGTAAATATCCTTTGAGGTTCTCTTCCTGTTATAGAAATAGAAAATAGTGCTTCATAACGAGGTATTGGTTTATCAATAAATGCCTGGTATATAATCTTTAAACCATCAGGCAACCAGGAAAATGTATCAATACAAGTAGTATCAGCACTTGTTGTTAGTTGTCTAAGGCCACTACCATCTGAATTCATTACCCAAATATCCCCTCTATCATGAATAGTTACCTCTCCATCTCCATATGAGGTATCTTCCTTTATCAAATGAAATGCAATCTTGGTTCCATCAGGAGACCACTGCGGGGTTTCGGCAATCTGACCATTTTGTTGGTATAAGACAACGGTGTTTGTTCCATTAACATCTGTCTTATAAATGCCGGTATATGTCCACTCTTCACCTGGACTAATACTTGGAACAGGACATTTCGTAAACACTATCCAGTTTCCATCAGGTGACCACTCAGGTTCTGATGCATCAGCAATTGGTAATTGGATAACATTCACAACATTAACTCTTTTTGATATTTTAGCAACATTTTTCTTTCCTTCACCAACAGATAATTTTCCTGCATCAGCAATTGTAACTTCTAATGTTTTATTAGTTTTTCCCTTTTCCCTCCCTTCAGCAAATATAAACAGACTGATAGTTATACATATACATACTACTAATAAAATCAATCCAATATTAATTTTCTTCTTCATCTTCCTCAACCTCCTTAAAATTTAGATTATGGATCATATTCTAATGCATATCCTTGCAATTCATCCCTTGATTCACCTATAATCTTTCTAACATAATCAATAGTTTCATCTACCGTTAATTTAGGATTGTATTTTTTCTTTTTCTTTATTGCTTCCTCTTCTTTCTTCTGATTATAACTTCCATAATTAACTAAATTTATCCAATGAGTGCCGAATTCACGAATTTCTCCTTCTGAAGCATTAGGATGATGGCGTTTATACCACATCATTGCTCTCCCCTGCCACCTATCCACATTTCCTGATCCAGCATTATATCCCGCCAGTGCATAGCGTTGTCTTTCTAACCCTGATTCCCAGCTATGAGCATCATATCTATCTTGTAGATAACCAGCTCCTGCCGGGATAGCGGCTTCTACATCCCATACCGAACCTGTAACCTCTGGACTTTCTGTCCATTCCTGCCCTTCTGGTGTCTTTACCCACTCATAAAATTCCTTTCTTTTTTGATATAATTCTTTGGAATTCTTGGGAGTACCACTGGGAAGTGGCGGCATAGGTGTTGTAAGTCCTTCTCCTTGTGCGGTAGATGGCATAAATTGACATAACCCCATTGCTCCAGATGCACTCACAGCATACGGGGAAAATACACTCTCCTGATGTATCAACCCTTTTTCTACCTCAGGCAAAATATCCTTTCCTGCTGTAGCATTCATTATAATCTCATCATATTGATTATACCTTTCCCCTAAGCCAACTGTAATTTTTATCTTTAGACTGTTCATATTACCATTGGTATCAGCAACCTGGGCAAATAGATAATAATCTCCACACATCCATGGGTTAAATGTCACCTCTTTCCCTACTCCTACATCTGTTTGCTCGTCCGGACCTACTATTTCCCACTCAATAGTATCACTCAAATCTTTTCCCGGACCTTCTGTCCCAGGTATTCTTTCATAAGCCATTCCAAAACATTCTATTGACTCATCAGGTTTATAATACTCACCATCCGTTGGAAAAACTATTGTTATTATAGGAATATACCGTTCAGTCGTCATCCCACCCTGTAAGTATCCACTGATGTAATAACCGCCGAATGCTTTATCTGAGTCTAATGTTATCCATCCTGTCCCCTCCCAATCATTATATAGAAATTCATCCTCAGGTATGGTAACGGTATCGTTAGGATGAGTATCTATATAATCCCATATCCAATCCTTTATCCAATCCTCTACACTTAACTGTGCTAATTCTGACTCAAGATTATCCTTGTTTATGACATGGATGGGTA
>JBFLXS010000354.1:0-2061 GCA_040755795.1 bacterium
ATTGTGAATGGTGAATTGTGAATGGTGAATAGTGAATAGTTACCAATTTTTTTAATAATATCTCCATATCTCCTTAATCTCCACATCTCCTTTTGTTACACCACCTGAACGCTTACAAATCTATTTTATCACCCCAAACTTCCCAACCTTCTTTCCTCCGGCTCCGCCGGTGATGCAGTAGATATAGATACCTGAGGCAAGATTTTTGCTTTGAATATCCCATTCCTGAGGGCAGTCTGTTACAAATATCTCATCTATTAATTCACCGACAATGTTGTAAATCCGAATAGTTGAACCTTCGCTAACCCTGCCAAAATAGATATATCTTCCTCCATATTTCGCATCACCCTTCTTCCAGGGACTTGGATAGGCAAAGGCATCATCGTTTGTTGGAGTAAATGTTATGGTTGGTGTTCCTCCTAAGGTGAAGGTTGAGAAATGAGGAACATAAGCCCAGGCGACATTTTGTGTGCCATTAACAAAGGTAGTTAGTGCTGTCCATGTTCCATTGTTCCATAGATAGATAATAAGGTTTTCTTCCCTTATATTCGTCTTATCAACCAAACCATTATTATCATTATCCGAATAGGCAAAAGAAACAGTTGCTGAACCTACTAATGATTGTGTTCCAAATAACTGGTCTTGCTCATCCTTAAGTTCAATGTTATAGATAACCCCGGCAAAACTAATTCCTGATGGTAGATTTCCTGGTAAGTCTGATTGGGATGTTGAGGTTGAAATAGAAACTGTAACATCTGGTGGTAATGTTCCTGTGCCAAACTCTATTACTGCTGATGTTATTGTTCCAAAGGTTACTGTGCCTTGCCGGGTATGGACAAAAACTGTGATTGTGGCTATCCCTATTACTGTCCCATATCTTGCTGTAATTATATCTCTTCCTCCATTTGGTGAGGTAGTGATGGTTGCAGAACCTGTCCAGAAACCAGAATTTAGATTGATTGTAGATGGTGTAATGGAATTTGTCGTATTTGTCAATGTAGCTGCTCCTGAAACAGTAGTTACTGTGTTCCCATATTTATCCCTGGCTATAGCATTAAGGGTAAATGAGTTAGTTATTGTAGTTGTTGCTGGTGCAATAATACTAAGTTGGCTAACTGTTCCTGGAATAACAACAACTGTAGTTGTTGCAATGATGTCTATTGTTGTTGCAGTTATTATGTATGTTCCTACAGTAGTTAGACCTTGAACTATGATTGTTGCTGTGCCGTTGGTAGTTGTGGCTGTTCCGATGAACGGATTGTAACTAAACCAGACAATCGTTCCATCCTGGACAGGATTGTTGTTCTTATCTGTTACATAAGCAGAAATGGTTGATGTGCCATTATCAGCATTGATTGTTGATGGATTTGCTGTCAGGGTCATTGTTGCTGGATTGCCTGCAAGGACAGTGATTGTTATTGTAGCAAGGGGGGTTTCTGTTGTTGTTGCTGTAATTGTATAGATGCCCGTTTTTGTTCCTTTAAATGTATTTGTGGCTGTGCCATTTAAAGTTGTTGATGTTGCCATATCTGCTCCCTGCCAATACACAATTGTTCCATCTGAAACAGGATTGCTGTTCGCATCCCTTACGCAGGCATAAAGGGTTGATGTCCCACCGGCTGTAATAGTTTGAGGAATTACGATTAAGGTTAAGGTAAAAGTAGATGGTGGCGGTGGAGTTCCCTGAAATTCATAGGCACCCATATCAACCCTACCATTCAGTATGCGTGGTTTGCCATCTTTATCTTTGTCAGGAATGCCAGGAGCGGTGTTTAAGCCCTGGTCTATGCAAGGGGAAGAAAATTGAAGGTGAAAGTCAATTGAGCTTATAAATTGAGGGTTTTGGGAGATGTCGTGTGCTCCAGCCGAGCAATTGTAATAATCACCTGAAGAATTATTCCAGACATCGTTGTAATCAATATTAGGATTGCCAGAATATTTGTAGATGCCATACCGATTATTTACAATAATGTTGTTAGTGATCTGTGGGGAGGAGGAGGAGCAGTAGATGCCATCATCATCATTCCCTGAGATTGTGTTGTTGGTGATGGTTGGAGAGGA
>JBFLXS010000354.1:2161-4285 GCA_040755795.1 bacterium
GAGGAGCAGTAGATGCCATCATCATCATTCCCTGAGATTGTGTTGTTGGTGATGGTTGGAGAGGAGGAGGAGCAGTAGATGCCCCATCTATTCCCCGATATTGTATTGTTGGTGATTTGTGGGGAAGAGTGGGAGCAGTAGATGCCATCATAGCCTGCTCCTGTTATTGTAAATCCTGTGATTGTTCCATTCGCATTTGAACCATCAAAAGTTACTGTGCTTGTACTTACAAGACCAGAGGCTATAATTGTTGTAGAATTACTTCCGTTTCCAATTAAGGCAATCCTCTTCTTAATATAAATTGCCTCATTATAAACTCCTGTTGGAACTAAAACCTTTCCACCATTTGGACAAGCATTTATCCCTTGCTGGATGGTTGTATATGTTCCAACAAATTCCCCTGAGGTATCATAGACTTCAATTGGTGGTTGAGGGGTAATTATATCAGTATAAACCTTTAAACATACATTTGTGTCAGGATAATCAGCAGTAATATCTGACCAAGTGGTACCATATTTACTCACATAACTTTGTCCAGAGATTGCGGTAGCATTACTACTGTAATCAACCCAAGGCATTTCTATAGTAATTGGATAATTATATCCTGGGGTAGTCAGCTTTACTACTACAGAAAACTTTTCCTCTAAAGTAAGGGGAACAGGAGAGTCAAGCATAATTGTATGATAACCTGGCATTGAAATAACTCCTGATTTGCTTGCGGCAAGCGAGCCACTTGTAGGTTGTCCAGCAGAGACATTTGTATAGATGCGTACTTCATAAGTTGAATTAACCTGGGGAACATAGAAACCAATTGCTTTTATCTCTTCATTTTGTAAGGAATTAAAGATGTTAGCAAACCAGGCAGTGTTACTGGAGTAACCCACATTATCTACCCAACCAAGCGGGTCATATTGGTAGATATAACCATAATTGGTTACTGGCTCAGCATTATAAAATACTGCATTATCTTCATCTTTGCCTAACTGAGTATCGTAATAAGAGATGTAAAAATAACCTTGATCCCCCCAGGCAGTTCCCCAACTATTTTTGAGAATAAATGCGCCATCTCCTGGAGGAATAGAGTTAAAGTTAGTTTTGCTAAAATTATCATCCCAACCTACTATTGCCACGGCATGATTACTAGATTTTCCACCATTATAATAGTAAGCATACGAAGAAGAATTATAATAAGGATCCTCCCAATAAAAAGCAGTACAGACTGCTCCTTTTTCCATAACTGCTTGTTTTATGGTATTATTATCTAATGGTCCACTTCTTGGTGGTAGAAATTGGACATTTTGGATATGTTTTTGCACCGGCAATCCTGGTAGACTTCCACCTGGCTTTGGATAAATATCATCACTTTCGTTAATTGGGCCACTCCACCTTGCAAGGTATGCGGTTGACATAAAACAGTTGCCACCATTATTAAAACCTGGGTCAAACCCATGAAGATTAACCAGGTTGTTCTCAGAAAAATCCCTGGTTTCAGCCGGTAAAAGGCAGGATTCTAAAGAAGCATAGCTTGCGAATGCCCAGCAGGTCCCATAGGGATCCTGATCTTTTACTGGGGTAACCTTTCCCAAACTTCTGAGGTCATATGAAGAAGGAAGGGCAAAAGGAACACCAATTTTCCCTTTTAGATGAGAGAGAGTAACCGGTGGAGGAATATATCCTAATCTATATCCATCGGTTTTTGTTGTAATCTTACCCAACCTATAATCCTGGAGGTATTTTACAAACTCAGGATTTACCGGCGCGAGGATGGGCTCAGAAAATACAAGCCTGGAAAACAAGCAAAGAAAAACCACAATAATGTCTGCCTTAACTTTATTTTTGTATCTTTGTCGAGAAACCATTTTTTTAACCTCCTTTGATTGTTAATGCCTCCTCGTCATCATTGTGTCTTTGCGCTTTTCTGCACACGGTTCTTTCTTGCGGAGAACCTTCCTTCTCACTTTTATGAGCAAGGCATTAGATTAACTGTAAGTGTTCACCGCAGAGATGATATGATGAAGTGTCAAGTTTGACCTGCGAAAGATTTTATGGTATACTATACAAAAAGTATTAACTAACTAAAATAAGGAGGACAAACTTATGACACAAACAACATATTTACCAAAA
>JBFLXS010000355.1 GCA_040755795.1 bacterium
CCGTAGGAGCAATCTGTTTGTAGCATTCCGCAAAAGCAATATGTTTGTAGCTCCGTAGGAGCGACCTGTTTGTAGCATTGAATATCTGCTTCTTGCATTTTATTTAAACCTAACCGCACAGGTCGAAATCTTGCAGGAGGTAATATGTTAGCCAAAAGAATTATTCCCTGCCTTGATGTAGATAAAGGTCGGGTAGTCAAAGGTGTAAATTTTGTTAATATCCGTGATGCTGGTGACCCGGTGGAAGCGGCAGCGTTGTATGACCAGGAAGGGGCAGATGAATTAGTTTTTTTAGATATTACTGCCTCTTATGAAGATAGAAATATTATGATTGATGTTGTTCAAAGGACAGCAGAAGTCGCCTTTATGCCACTTACCGTCGGTGGTGGAATAAGGACTCTTGATGATATTGAGGCTTTATTGAGGGCAGGTGCGGATAGGGTATCGATGAATACAGCCGCGGTGAATAGACCCGCCTTTGTCAAAGAAGCCGCCGAGCGTTTTGGTAGTCAGTGTATCGTTGTCGCTATTGATGCTAAAAAACATCGCACCGAATCAGGATTTAAAACCGAAGGTATGGGCGACCTGATTGTTGGCTATCAGGCTCAAGAATGCTGGAAGGTATATATTAATGGTGGACGAACCCAGACAAATATTGACGCCCTGCAATGGGCAAAAAAAGTAGAAGAATTGGGCGCCGGCGAAATTTTATTAACCAGTATGGATAAAGATGGCACTAAAAATGGCTATGACCTTGAGTTGACAAAGGCTATCTCAGATTTAGTTAATATCCCAATCATTGCCTCAGGCGGGGCTGGTAAATTAGAGCATTTCTTTGAAGTATTAACCTTAGGTGGGGCAGATGCCGCCTTAGCCGCTTCCCTCTTTCACTACCGTGAGTTACCTATTCCTCAGGTTAAACAATACCTCAATTCTAAAGGAGTCGTGGTAAGAATTTAAGTAACCGTTCAGGCTATATATCAAAAGTGTAAGAAAGGGGATAAGGAGATAAGAGTGATATGGAGATAAGATAATAGAAATAGATTGAAATTTATAGAAATAGGTAGAAATTGATTGTGGAAAACAACAAATTTCCATAAATTTCTATTAGTTTCTATTAATTTCAATTTTTTTAATAATATCTCCCTATCTCCTTAATCTCCACATCTCCTTTTGTTACACCACCTGAACGCTTACACTATCTTATACTGGTTTAGTTCCGCATTCCATTTTTACACTTTACCCACAAATTTTACATACACCCGACCTAAAAAACACTCTTAAATTACTTGACAAATTATCTGTTTTATGTTATAATTAAAATATGAAAATTAATGATGGAGATGTCCAAAAAATGTTTATTACAACTAATCAAGGAAATATTCAGGCAATCCAGGAGATAAAATCTATCTGTAGAGGATTGCCTTATTTTTATTAGGTGAACAGGTGGTTAGTTAAATCTGTTCCTGATAAAGGTCTGCTCCTGATAGGCTCAGGAATTCAAGAATGGTAAGGGGCTAAATAATTACCAGTTACCAAAAAAACGAGGGGGGAAATAAAAAAATGCGACCTGTATGGTTAGAATAAACCACGAAAGGCACGGAGAAAAACTGTTCGTAGGTAAAGGATTAACAGCGAAATTTCCATCAAGAGACAGGCTCTGTGGATGAAATTAAAAAATTTATTTTATAATTGTGTCATTAGTGGTTTTTAAAGAGATGTGTAAAGTTAGTCTAATCATACAGGTCGAAGTTTTTTGTAGCCGTTCAGGTGTAAATAAGGGAAAAGGGGAAATAGAGGAAAAATGGAAAAGGAAGAAAGAGAAATACTAATCAATAAAATCATAGGTTATTGTATAGATGTACATAAAGAGTTAGGTCCGGGATTTATTGAAACTGTTTATCACAAAAGCTTAGAGAGCAAATTTAAAGATGAAAAACTAAACTTTGAATCTGAGAAGGAGATACCAATATATTATCATAATAGATTTGTTGGAATACATAAGTTAGATTTCTTAATAGAGAATGAGATTATTTTGGAAATTAAGACAGTTGAAGAAATTCATAACAAGTATTATGCACAGGTAAGATCCTATCTGAAAGCAGTAGATAAAAAGATGGGTTTGTTGATAAACTTTGCTGATTTTAAACTGGATATACGGAGAGTGGAAATAAATAAATAATTTTCCCTTTTCCCCAACTTTTCCATTTTCCCTTCATTACACCCTGAACGCTTACCTGTTATCCGGTTATCCGGAATTTACATTTATGTTTTATCGGATGGCAAGACGACAAAGATACAAATGGTGCTATGAGAAAAAAGAGGAGGTAGAAAATAAATGTTAGATGGTGTAGCAAATGTTTTAAATAGAATACAACAAATAAGCAAAAAATTTACAGAAATCGCTGGAGTCAGTGGTGATGGTAGTCCTTCTTTTCACCAAACATTAGATGAGGCGATTGAAGAGACAAAAAGTGCCCCTTTTTCTGAATTGATTGATACTTATAGTGAAAAATATGGGATAGACCCTAAATTAATCAATTCTATTATCAAGGCAGAATCAAATTTTAATCCTAATGCCGTCTCTAAAGCCGGGGCATCAGGATTGATGCAGTTAATGCCTGAAACTGCTAAGGCATTAGGGATAACTAATATCTTTGCCCCGGATGAAAATATCGAAGGGGGAATCAAATATTTTAAAACGCTATTGGATGAATTTAATCAGAATCTACCTTTAGCCTTAGCCGCTTATAACGCAGGACCTGAAGTAGTTAAAAAAACTAATAATATCCCCCAAATTGATGAGACTAAAAATTATGTGGAAAAGGTATTAAATTTTTATAAGGAGACTAAATAAGATGTTTAAAAACCAAACAGGAAAAGGGAATTTACCAGTAGTATTCTTACTTTTATGTATATTGATTGGGCTATTAGCTGGGAGTGTCTATCTTTTTGATGTCTTAGGAATATTTGATAAAGAGAAAATACTCGCTAAAGTTCCTGGAATAGGTATGTTTTTTACACCACCTAAAATTACTTATGAGGATGTCCAAAAAGAGGAATTACGGAAATTAAAAGAGTCAATTGACCTTAAACTACTTGAGTTAGAAGAGAAAGAGGAAAAATTAGCCCAAAAAGATAAGAAGTTGAAAAGTCGTGCAGAAGAACTTCTTTTGGCAGAGGAAGAATTACACCGTAAAAAACAAGCAATGGAAGAAAAACAAAGAATGTATGATGACCAGGAGGCAAAATGGGAGAAATTAGTTACCTATTATGAAGGAATGAAACCAGATGCCGCCGCAAAGATTCTCGCTGAAATGGATGACCAAATAGTCGTAGAGATATTCAAAAGAATGAAAAAATCTCAGGTAGCTATTGTTATGATGAAAATGGACCCAAAACGAGCCAGTGAAATATCCAGGAAAATGAGTAGATAAATTGGTAACTGGTAATAGGTGAGTGGTAATTGTTTAACCAATCACTAACGAAAAGGGTGAAAAAGTGAAAGTATTATTTTCAAAAGCAGGTTTGCAATTTAATAAGTTTCTTGATATTCAAAATGAAGAGAATTTAATTATAAATAAAGGCTCTTTTCTATCTCATCTTGTTCAATTGGCGATGAAAGAAGATAGAAGAATCTGTCTAAACAACCTGTCTTCTTTTAAAACTCCTGCATTACCAGATTTATTTAAAAATATGCCCGGCGATGTGCCATCATCTAAAATCTATATTACTTCAATGGAAAAACTCCCTCAGAAAGTAGTTGAGAAATTTCTTGGATTAAAAAAAGATGTTCCGCAACTTATAATTACTGAAGTAATTGACCATCCTAATCCTTTATTTGGACATCCAAAACCAGTATTTGCTACCCCGGATGTTAATTTAAGAACAATTGAAAAAAATCCGCTGATAAAAGAAAGAGAGATTAAAGATAAAAGTAGCGAGATAAAAGAGAAAAGTGTTAGTGCTGAGTTAAGAGTTAGCGACCGATTAGCGATAACCGACCAGGAATTACCCATTACCGCCAATCCGAAAGTAGTAATAACTAAACCGGATGTCCATGGAGTCCCGAGCCCCGAGCCCCGAGTTCCGAGCCCCGAGCCCCGAGCCCCGAGCCCCAATCCAAAAGTAGTAATAAGTAAGCCGGATGTCAATGAGCGAGTGATAAAGGGAGGCGAGGTTAAAGTTGAGGTTAAAGGTAGTGAGATAAAGGGGCAGGAAGTTACTACCAACCAGGGATTACCAATTACCAGTTACCAATTACCAATTACCAATTGTG
>JBFLXS010000356.1 GCA_040755795.1 bacterium
TTTTCCCCTTTTCCCTGATTTCTCCATTTCCCCTTCGTTACACCCTGAACGGTTACGATGTCCCTAATTCTCTTAAAAGTTGAGCATTGAACACTGATACCTGACACCTGTTAACTGAATGCTTACACTGGTGATTGGTAACCATTTAACCAATTACCAGTTACCATTTAACCAGTGCCCAGGATAGAAGGAGTGCCAAAATGGATGAATTAAACAAGAAATCAAAAAAGTCTAATATGGAACCTCAAAAAGATGAGTTAGAAGATAATGGAATGCGAGAGACAAAAAGGCAGAAGATTTCTGTTCCGCCGCCTTCATTGTATGTGGCAAGTAGCAGGAAAGGTGGAGGGATAGATTCTCGAATAGTCACTTATCATGACCCTAAAGCCCCTATCGCAGAACAGTATCGCATTCTAAGGACTAATATTCAACGCCTTACACCGGAAAATCCCCCGCGTGTCATTGCGGTTACCAGTGCTTTACATCAGGAAGGTAAGACAACTACGGCGGTTAATTTAAGCGTAGTTATGGCTCAGGACCTTCATAAAAAAATACTTCTATGTGATTGTGACCTCCGTAAACCAATGGTGCATAAAATGATGGGAATAGATTCCAATAAAGGAATAGCTGAAATCCTTCTTTATGATGCCGATATTGAATCTGTGTTACACACGGGTAAAGTGGAGAATTTAACCATTCTTCCTTGTGGCAAAAGACCACCTAATCCTGCAGAATTACTTGGCTCATATAAAATGAAAGAATTGATAAATGAATTAAGAACAAAATTTGATTACATAATTATTGATACCCCACCAGTTTTAGCTATTACAGATGTTGGAATTATTGCCGATTATGTTGACGGAGTAATATTCGCTGTTCAGGCATGGAGAACACAACGAGAGGCAGTTTTAAGAAGTCAAGCACTACTCACAGCCGCACGCGCTAAGGTTCTGGGATTTGTTCTGACAAATGTAGAACATTTTGTTCCAAAATACCTATATCACTATGGTTATGGCTACCAATATGGATATTATCACTACGCATAAAAAAAGGTAACTATTTACCCAAATGAAGTGCAAGGTAATCGGTAATCAGGTAATCGGTAATCGGTAACAACCAATTGATCTTTTCCCTTTACCGATAACCTGATGACCGATAACTGATTACCTGAATTTCACTTCAGATGGCTAAAATGTTACGGTAAATTACTATATCTTTATTTTAAGTGAACTGGCAAGGAATGCCAATGCCTCTTGCTTATTCTTAATTTTCTTATCAACAAATGCCTCTTCTACTTCTCTTAATAATTTACCTATCAGTGGTCCAGAGGGAAGTCCAAAATGTTCCATTATCTCATTGCCTTTAAGTATCTTCGGCGGCATAATCGTCGGTGAAGGAGAATAGAATTTATCTATTATATTATTGATTGTTTGGTAGTATTTGTGCAGGTCTTCAGGAGAAACCTTTTGTCCTATGGTCGCATATCTATCTGCTAATGTGAGTAATAAACTACTTATCCCCTCTTGCCCCATATCTCTAAAGAATCGATGCAGAGCGCGGTTAGTAAGTGTTGGTGCTTGAATAAGATAGCCCGGACGCATATGATTGCGAATGATTAATCCAATCATCTTTTTTTCCTTCGTGCCCAATTTTAGCCTGCTGGCGATTTTTGAGGAGATTTTAGCCCCCAATATTTCATGACCAATGAACCTGATTTTACCAGAAATCTCTTGTGTCATCGTTCCGTATTTGCCAATATCATGGAGTAATGAGATGAGCTTGAGATTAACCAATCTGTTATGTTCTTTAGTTATAGGCTCGTTTAAATATTTTCTTATTTCATTATGCCATCCGGGAAATAATCTCTTAAGGCTTGAAACTATACCTTCTAACTGAGTTAATGTCGCTATGGAATGTTCAAAGACAGATAAATGATGATAGCCGTTTTGCTTAATCTCTTTTAAAGGTATAATTTCTGGAATGATTTCTTCAAACAATCCTAATTTATCAAAGTGGGTTATAAAAAAACTTGAATTTTTTGAAGATAATATTAAATAAATTTCATTAGTAATTCGTTCTGCACTAACATTGGAAATTAATCCTTTTGACTTAACAATGGTCGAGCAAGTATCCTTTTCTATCTCAAATCCTAATTCGCAACACAGCCGAACCGCTCTTAACATTCGTAATGGGTCATCTTGAAATGTATCAGGAGAGATAATGCGGATAATTTTTTCTTGAAGGTCCTGGACGCCATTATTTTTATCAATAAGTTCAATATTTGCAGATGTTAAATCTATGGCAAGGGCATTTATGGTGAAATCTCGCATCCGCAGGTCTTCAGATATATTTTCTCCTTTAAAATTATTAAAGTCTAAATTTAGTGTCTGGTTTTTTGATTTACAGACAACCCTTGCTGTTCCTCTTTCTTCTTCTAAGAGAATGAAGGTTCCGCCTAAAACTTCAGCCACTTTTTTAGCAAAAAATAAGGCATCCCCTTTTATTGCAAAGTCATAATCATTAGACTCACGATTTACCAGGAAATCTCGAATATATCCTCCGACAAGGTATAGAGGGAGATTCATCTTAATAGATAAATCTTTTATTATTGAAAGGGGCGGATTGCAGATTTTTATTTTATCTATGTTCATCTTTGGTAAATGGTAAAAAAGAAAGGAGCAAGATGCAAATTCTACATCTTGCTCCTCCTTTTTTTTCTAATTTTTTTTCGTATTCCTTACTTATTCTTTTGCAGCTGGTGCTTCTTCTGAACTTACTTCCTCTGCTTCTTCTGTTACTGCTTCTTCCTCAGGTGCTGTTGCTTCTTCTTCTTCTACCGTAGTAGCTGGTGGAGCCTCTTCTTTTGCTGGTGGTGCACAACTTGACAGAATTGTAACGACTCCTACTACCAGGCAGAATGACATTATCAATCTCATTATCTGCATCAATTTATCCTTTCACCTCCTTTTCTAAGGCTGCCTTAGAAAAATAGCCTTTTTTTATCTCACACTGATTAATTTATGGTTTCTCTTAAGATATTTTCCCTTCACAAATCCACAGATTGGGTCTGACCTTAATTATACAGAAAATAATAAATTTGTCAAGTGAAATTTTATAACTTTTTTATTAAAATATTCATAACGCTATAATTAGCAATGAGTTAAGCCAGCCTAAAATATTTTTATTCATTTTACTTGACTTTTTATGGATTGGTTAGTATAATGAAAAATGGAAAAGTAATGTGATTCCAAAAGAGGTTTTAAAAAGGGTCAAAAAGATTGAGATTAGAACGCGTAATTTAGTCAGTGAAATGTTTGCGGGCGAGTATCACTCTGTATTTAAAGGTAGAGGGATAGAATTTACTGAAGTGCGCGAATACCAATTTGGAGATGATATTAGAAATATTGATTGGAATGTAACGGCAAAAATGACTCATCCTTATGTAAAAAAATACTGTGAGGAAAGAGAATTAACCGTTATACTCGTCATAGATGCAAGTTCCTCAAATAAATTTGGGACAGTCGCACAAATGAAAAGCGAGATAGGTATAGAAATAAGTGCATTGCTGGCATTTTCTGCTATAAAAAATAATGACCGAGTAGGATTAATCATCTTTACGGATAAAGTTGAGAAGTTTGTTCCACCTAAAAAGGGTAAAAAACATGTTCTGCGCGTGTTAAGAGAACTTTTATATTTTAAACCATCAGCAACCAGAACAGATATTAATTGTGCCTTAGAATATTTAAGTCATATCATCAGAAAAAAAGCAGTCGTATTCTTAATCTCAGATTTTTTAGCTAAAGATTATGCAACATCATTAAAGATTGCTAATAAACGACATGATGTTATCGCGATTAATATTATTGACCCACGAGAAATAGAATTACCAGATGTGGGATTTATAGAACTAAAAGATGCAGAAACACAAGAAGATGTTTTAATTGATACATCTGATATATCATTTCGTAATACTTTCCGTGAATTGAATCTTAAAAAACAAAATCAACTTAATAAATTATTTGGCGGGATTGGCGTAGATTCAATTGATATTTGGACAAATAAATCCTATGTAGAACCACTTATGAACTTTTTTATCAAACGAGCAAAAAGGTTTAGGTAAGTTAGGGCAAATAGGGGGTCACATCTCGACAGGCTGTTGACATAAACTAAAAGATGGAGGGTATGTTTTTTCCCTCCATTTTATGTAAGATCTGAGGGTAAAGAGAAGTAAATTTAAACTTTATGTTGGCGGGGTCAATCCAAAAAAAATTAAAG
>JBFLXS010000357.1 GCA_040755795.1 bacterium
AAAGGATAAGTTGCAAAAAAATCATCAGGCTTTTGAGCCTAATTTTGCCATCTTTGAGCAAAATAAACAGATTGATAAGGATAAAGAGAACTTTAGAAGTAGCATAAAATTTACGAAAGTCCAGAGATTCCGGATTACTGGGGGATTGGGAAATCCGTATCGCGTGGGTTTGGAACGGTGGTAAGGCAGAAACAGACAAAGAGGAGAGAAAGAATGAAAAAACGAATGATGGAAACTAATCCAAAGGCAATTTTTAATCCAGTTCTATTCTGGGATACAGAGGATATAGACATTGAGAAAAATGCAGGTTATATTATTAGCCGAGTACTAGACTTTGGTGATGAGAAAGACATTAAAATATTAAGAACCCTGTATCCGGATGAAAAACTTATCGAGGTTATTAAAAAAAGACGGGGATTGATGCCTCAAACTGCAAAATTCTGGGCGGTTTATTTCAATATCCCGACGGAGGAGATAACATGTTTGAAAATGTATTACCCGAAAACGGACTTGAGTTAATTGATAATATTTCATCCAAACTCAATGATTTTTACTTAGCCGGTGGAACAGATCTTGCACTCCAACTTGGACATAGAAAATCAATAGATCTGGATTTCTTCTCACCCACGCTCTTCAATACAGACATTGTTCTGGAAAATATTCAACCTGACAAAACCTTGCTGGTTAGAACAGGAACTATTCATTGTGAACTCAAAAAGGTCAAACTCTCATTTCTTTTTTATCCCCTACCTCTTACCTATCCCACAATTTTATGGCGGGGACTTAACCTTGCTGACTGGAAAGATATAACCGCGGAAAAATTTAAGGCTATATCTCAGAGAGGAACAAAAAAGGACTTTTATGACCTCTATGCTGTTTTACAAATCAAATTATCTATAGATGATGCATGCCAGATTTTTAAGGCAAGATTCGCCTCCTCAGGTATTAATATGTATCATGTTTTAAAGAGCCTTACTTTTTTTGAGGATGCAGAGGAAGACCCACTACCAATACTTACTGCGGAATCTAAACATTGGCAATGGGATGTAATAAAGAAATTTTTTGAAGGGAATATTAAGCAATTTGAAAAAAATCTTATGGAGTAAACCCCCTTTATAAACTTTGAAATCCCGGATTACTGGGGCATTGGTAAATCAGTCTCAAGAGGGTTTGGGACGGTTATAAAAAATTATGTTTAAACCAAATTTTACAATCACTAACCAAATAAACAATTCTCTCCTTGAGATTGAGAGGGCAAGGGGATTTTTGGATGCGGCTAAGTTGAAGGAAGAATGGATAAAGGATATGCAGAGTGAGGCTCTTATCCTTGAAGCACATCATTCTACTCATATTGAAGGCACTCAACTGACACTATCCCAGGCTCAAAAAATCCTTACAGGGCAACCTGTTAGAAAAATAAATCCTGATGATAAAAGAGAACTCCTGAATTATAAAAAGGCAATGGATTTTGTTTCAGAGTATTTGGGTAAAAAATCAGAAATAACAGAGGATTTGATTAAAGAAATACATAGAATTTTGGTCAAAGATGTCAGGGGTGGAATAGCAAAACCAGGAACTTACAGAAATGTCCAAAACTATGTCGTCAATTCATTAACAGGAGATATTATTTATACTCCACCACCACCTTCTGATGTTCATCAATTGATGGAAGAATTTGTTGATTGGTTGAATAAAGAGACTGCCATATCACCAATATTAACAGCAGGGATTAGCCAATACCAGTTTGTTCATATCCATCCTTTTCTTGATGGAAATGGAAGAACTGCACGGGTTCTGTGCACCTTTATCCTTTATCAAAATGGCTATGACTTAAAAAGGCTCTTTTCCCTATCTGAATATTACGATAAAGAGAGAAGGAGATATTATGATGCTATTCAATCAGTAAGAGAAAGAAATATGGATATGACTGTCTGGCTTGAATATTTCACGCAAGGATTGAAACATCAAATGCTTGCTGTGAAACAAAAGGGTGAATTGGCTATAAAAAAGGAGATAATAATTGAAAGGGCATCCAGAAAAGATTTAAGTGATAGACAAAAGAGGGTATTACTCTATCTTTTAGAGAATCCTTTCATTGGAAGGGTAAAATATGTGGAATTGTTTAAGGTTTCATTAAGAACAGCCAATTACGACCTTGCTCAATTAGAGAAATCAGGCTTTATTGAGAAAACTGGAGTAGGAAGGGCAATAAAATATAAGATAAAGGGTTAATGGTGAAAATTTGCACGCAAATTGCACGCAAATTGCACGCAAAAGAAGGGATTATGCAGCTTGTCATTAACACTTACGGTTCATACGAGCTGTTAGCAAAATTCTTTTGAATTTTGTGTAAAATAATTGACAAAAAAATAACATTTGGTATAATAAGGATGGTAGAATGAAAAAATTAAAAATATACCTTGATACATCGGTGATAAACTTTCTTTTTGCTGATGATGCGCCTGAATTTAAGAAGATTACAAAAGAATTCTTTGAGAAGTATGTTAAAAAATACATTGTTTATATTTCTGATGTTGTAATTAGAGAAATTGAAGAAACAAAAGATGAGGCAAAGAAGATGAAACTCTTAAAGGTAATTGAAAAGTATCCTCTGAGAATTTTAAGATTAGATAAAGAATCTGATAAACTGGCTAATATTTATATTAAAGAAAAGGTTATACCTGCCAAGAAAATGGAAGATGCTCAACATATTGCTATTTCAACTTGTAATCAGATAGATATTCTTCTATCATGGAATTTTAAGCATCTGGCTAATATTCAGAAACAGCTTAGTGTTAAAATAGTCAATGAAAAAGAGGGCTATTTTTATCCTTTGATTTTAACCAATCCTATGGAGGTGATATACAAATGAAATTGAAAGAATTAACCATATCAAAGGCATTGCTTGAAGTATGGGAATGGAAGGATGAAGTATATAAGGATATTAAGGATAAAACTTTTGAGGGAAAGCAGAAGTATTATCAGGAAGGGATAGAGGAAGCGGTAAAAAGATTAAAGGGGAAGTTAATAAGTAATTCAGATGGAAGCTATTCGATTGTCAAATTCTCCAACCCGGACAATAGGATTTAATATGGATACTGAATCTACCCCAATGATAACCCCATCTGAGGTAATAGAGCATCTATTTTGCCCGCGTTTTACCTATTTTATGAATTGCTTAAAGATACCCCAGCATGAAGAGCAAAGATATAAGGTGCTAAAAGGTAGGGAACTACATTCTAAACGAGAGCAAGAAAACAGAGAATACTTGCGTAAAAGGATAGGATGTATTGGCAAAGAGATATTAGTTTATTTAGCCTCGCCAACACTACGGGTGCGTGGGATTGTTGATGAGGTATTGACACTGGCTGATGGTAGTATGTCACCCATTGATTATAAATATACCGAGTTTAAGAATTATCTATTTCAGACACATAAGATTCAATCGGTAATTTATGCGATGTTGATAAAAGAGATATATCAGAAGCCGGTCAACGAAGGTTATATCTGTTATGTGCGAAGTGGTAATACCTTAAAAAAATACTTTACAAACCAGAAGATTTTGTGGATACTAAAGATATAATCGAGGAGATCTTTCAGGTGATTATAAAGGGCTATTATCCAAAGAAGACCCCTTACCCCAATAAATGTGTTGACTGTTGTTACAAAAATATTTGTGTGTGAATTGTACGAAAAAGGTAACCGTTCAGGGATATAGCCACAGAGTCACAGAGAACACAGAGGGAATATATAACCACGAATGAACACGAATAATAAAAAGATTTGTAGTGCGCGAGGCTTTAGCCTCGCTTCTGGCAAGCAGGAAAGCGAACCTAAAGGTTCGCACTACATTTATCGAATGTCACAGGTTAATTCGTGTCCATTTGTGGCTAATTTCTCTAATTCTCTGTGAACTCTATGCCTCTGTGGCTGAACGGTTACTATTTTCTATCCTTCTTGATTCTCTGCCAGTGGGGGACAACCTGGTAGGTGGTATGTATGCTTTCCTACCTACCATCTACCATCTACTACCTACCCCCAACCTCCGCCAGCGGGGGATAACCCGCCTCTGACCTCTGTATTTATCCGTGCTAATCCGTGTTAATCAGTGGCTGAATAGTTACAACTACCCTTTCCTAAAAAAACGCTGAGAGTGTTGCAAATGGTTTTTAGTTATGGTGTGGGTTGGGGAGAGTTTTGGGTGATAAAACATGCCAAAGTGACAAAAAAGAGGTAATCTGCTTAGTTGACATCAAGAGGAGGAGGTG
>JBFLXS010000358.1 GCA_040755795.1 bacterium
ATTATCTGCCAGATTTTCAATCCATTTGGGATATATCTGAAGAAGTGAGTAGGATACTTATAGCTTTAATCAAATCAATTAAGAGTAAAATAGTATGAAGTATTTTCCCCCTTTCCTACTTCCTACTACCTACTTGCTTGGTATGCTGAATAGTTACAAAATCAAAAGGAAAATTTCGACCTGTGTAATTAAGATAAACCACGAAGGGCACGAAGACCACGAAGAAAAAATATGGTAACTATTCAGTAATTATTTAGACACAGATTAACACGGATAAATAACAGAAGGCAGAGGGCAGAAGGCAGAGGACAGAAGACAGAGGTCAGAGGCAGGTTGTCCCCCGCTGGCGGGGGATTAAGGGGGGTGGAAATTTCCTACACTGGCAGAGAATCAAGAAGGATAGAAAATAAAACTTAGAAGGAGAAACGCTCATGAACCGTTGGTTCACAAATGAGGATGAAAATAGGTTTGATGGTTTGATGGTTCAGGTGAAATCAGGCTCGGGGCACCCATGCAGAGCATGGGTCGTGCGGCTGCCAGCCTTCCCAAGTCCCGAACCCCGAGTCCCGAGTCCCGATTTTCAGAAGAACCCTTCAGCCTGACTACGGACACGGATACCGGACACGATTCACGAATTTTCCGTGTTTCATCCGTGTCCATCTGTGGCTGAATAGTTACAAAAATGAAATGTCAAGATTTGAATTAATTGCTCCATTTAAACCCTGTGGTGACCAGCCAAAGGCAATTGTTCAATTAACCGCAGGAATTAGCAAAGACTTTAGATACCAGACACTTTTGGGAGTGACCGGCTCAGGAAAAACATTTACTGTGGCTAATGTCATTGCCCAGATTAATAAGCCAACTTTAGTCATCTCGCATAATAAAACCTTAGCCGCTCAACTCTATTATGAGTTAAAATGTTTTTTCCCACACAATAGCGTGGAATATTTCGTGAGTTACTATGACTACTACCAGCCTGAGGCTTACCTTCCGGCTACCGATACCTATATTGAGAAGGACTCCTCGATTAATGAAGAATTAGATAGATTACGGCTGGCGGCTACCTGTTCACTAATTACCAGACAGGATGTCATCATCGTTGCCTCGGTCTCCTGTATTTATAATATTGGCTCACCACAAGAATATAAAGATGCCTATCTTTTCCTCGAAACAGGGGAGAACTTCCCAAGAAATGAAATTCTTAAACGATTAGTTGAGATTCACTACGAGCGAAATGATATAGACTTTTCAAGAGGGAAATTCAGGGTTAGAGGGGATACCATTGAAGTTTTCCCATCCTATTATGAAGATATTGCTTACCGAATTGAGTTATTTGGCGATGAGGTCGAAAAAATCTGTGAGATTAATCCTTTGACCGGTAAAATAACATCAGTTTCAAATCGGCTTCTTGTTTATCCGGCAAAGCATTTTGTAACGACACAAAGCCGTTTGGAACGAGCATTACTTTCAATTGAAATGGAATTGGATGAAAGGGTAACTCATCTGAGAGGGCAAAATAAATTATTAGAAGCTCAGCGATTAGAATCTCGGACTAAATATGATATGGAGATTATGCGGGAGATAGGGACATGCCACGGCATAGAGAATTATTCAAGGCATTTTGATGGCAGACGACCAGGAGAGCGACCATGGACACTGATTGATTATTTCCCAAAAGATTTTCTTCTCATTATTGATGAGTCCCATGTTACTTTGCCCCAATTGAAAGGTATGTATGAAGGGGATAGGTCAAGAAAGCAAAGTCTTGTAGATTATGGTTTCCGTCTCCCATCGGCTTATGATAATCGACCTTTAAAACTTGCTGAATTTGAAAGGCTGATGCCACAAACAATATTCGTTTCGGCTACACCTGGAGATTATGAACTAAAAGTAAGTAGTCAAATCGTAGAATTAATCATTAGACCAACGGGGTTAGTTGACCCAAAACTCGATGTCCGAAAGGTTGAAGGTCAAATAGATAATTTAATCCGTGAGATTAGGGCTCGGGTAGCAAATAAAGAGCGGATTTTAGTTACAACCCTGACCAAGCGAATGGCAGAAGACCTGGCGGAATACCTTTCTAAAATGGATATTAAGGTTAGATACCTGCATTCTGAAATCCAGACATTAGACCGGGTTGAGATTTTACGGGATTTGCGGCTGGGCGAATTTGATGTTTTGGTAGGGATAAATCTTTTACGAGAAGGATTAGATTTGCCTGAGGTATCACTGGTTGCGGTTTTAGATGCAGATAAGGAGGGATACCTGCGCTCCGAGCGGTCTTTGATTCAGGTATTTGGTCGCACCGCAAGACATATCAATGGTCAGGTGATTATGTATGGAAATACGATTACCGGCTCAATGAAAAGGGCAATTGATGAAACCAATCGAAGAAGAAAGATTCAAATGGAATATAACCAAACTTATGGTATTACTCCTCAAACTATTCAAAAGGCGATTGCTGAATCTCTTGTAACCACACCCAAAGAACCTAAATCCCTGAAAGATGCAAGAGTAAAATATAAAATAAAAGGCGATATTTCATCAATTGTTAAGGAATTAGAGAGGCAGATGTATGAGGCGGCGGACAATTTAGAATATGAAAAAGCCGCAGTCTTGCGAGATGAGATATATGAATTGAAAAATCAGTTATACACATCTTAGAAGTAGCGTAACCGTTCACCGCAGAGACGCAGAGACGCAGAAAAAAACAGACCCCTAACTCCCTTTGTTAAGGGGGAATAAATCTGTGTAATCTGCGAAATCTGCGGATATTTTCAGGAGAAGTTTCACGCCAAGCACGCAAAGAACGCAAAGGGAAATAAGGGGAAAAATTACCTTTGCGTCCTTTGCGTGAAAAAACTATTTTCAGAAGAATCCCCCATTTCACTAGCCTATGACAGTCTCTCTCAATACTTTTTGCAAAAGTTCATTGGTAATCTTAGGATTAGCCTTGCCGCGGGTGAGTTTCATCACCTGCCCAACTAAGAAACCTAATACTTCCTTTTTACCTGATTTGTATTCTTCAACTGCCTTTGGATTAGCAGTTATTACCTGCTCAATCACCTTTGCCATTTCATCGCTATCACTGATTTGGACTAATTCTTTTTCCCGAATTATTTCATCCGGTAATTTGCCAGTTTTAAATATTTCAGCCAATACCTCTTTACCTATCTTTCCACTTATCGTGCCATTATCAATTAGCTCCAACATCTTTGCCAGATGAGTTGGAGTAAGCCTGGTTTGAGTAATGGTTAAATTTGACTCGCCTAAAAATCCTAAGACCTCGGTCATTATCCAATTACTTACTATTTTGGGTTTGGGGTAAAGTTTGGTGGTATTTTTAAAGAACTCGGCTAATTGCTTTGTTGCAGTCAATACCTCACTATCATAAACTGGCAATCCATATTCTTCAATGAACCTTTTCTTTTTTGCCTGAGGCAATTCAGGAATAGTTGCTTTTATCTCATCTATCCATTGGGATGATACTTCTAACGGAACTAAATCAGGCTCCGGGAAATATCGGTAGTCATGGGCTTCTTCTTTAGAACGCATTGGTGTGGTAACTTGCTTCTTTTCATCCCATAGCCTTGTTTGTTGAATAATATTTCCACCCTGAGTGATAAGTTTAATTTGCCTTTCTATCTCATAACTCATTGCCTTTTCTACGGCTTTAAAGGAGTTTAGATTTTTTATCTCGGTTTTAGTCCCGAGTTTAACCTCACCAATAGGTCTGATAGAGACATTGGCATCACATCGCAGAGAGCCTTCTTCCATATTACAATCAGAAACCTCAAGATACTCTAAAACACTTTTCAGGTTTGTCAAATACTCATAAGCCTGCTGTGGGGTTTTTATCTCAGGTTCACTGACTATCTCAATTAATGGTGTGCCACAACGATTAAAATCTACAAGACTACTTTCTTCTTCGGTATGAATAAGCTTACCGGCATCTTCTTCTAAATGTATTCTGGTAATTCCTATTTTAGTTGTAGTAATTTCTAAATATCCATTTCTGGCTAAAGGTTCATCATATTGAGATATTTGATATGCCTTGGGCAGGTCAGGATAAAAGTAATTTTTGCGATGGAACTTACAGGTTTGGACGATGTGGCAATTTAACGCTAATGCAGATTTAATCGCATATTCGACCGCTTGTTTATTTAAAACGGGTAATACCCCGGGAAAACCCAGACACACCGGGCAGGTTTGCGAATTAGGCGGTGCACCAAA
>JBFLXS010000359.1 GCA_040755795.1 bacterium
ACATTGTCAAAAAACTCTTAAGAGGTATGGATTTTTCCGATTCTTTATTCGACATTGGCCATTTAGAAGCTCGTGAAGATTTCTTCATTCATCCAGACTGGGTTTTCTTTGATTTTCGTCAGCAACTCGTAAGTGATGCGAAACACTTTTTACTCCAAAGCGATCAAGCATTACCTCCGGTTGAAAGTTTAGAACTCTATGTGAGACCCAAGGGAGTTCATCCCAAGCATGTGGAAACGTATAAAGATCTTGTAGAACATCAATACGATTTAGCCATTAAGGTGACAGGACGTAAAAAAATATTAGTCTATGCAGCCAAAGAAGATTTACTCAAGGGCATCATGAAGAATATAAAAAAGAATCGCGATGTTACCTTCACCGCGATTGAGTCTTTTGAAAATCTTGATTTGAATCAAAAAATACTTATGGGATATTAAGGTATCATTAACATTTTATGTTATAAACCATTGCAACATGTTATATGATGAGATTGCCGTTCTCGCTAGAACGGCTGTTCTTTTCATCGATACCTTGAAAATGTATGGTTATAAATATTAACGAATAATTACCTATGTTTGAAAATCACTTAATTTCACCCAATCGATAACTCCATTAAAAATCAGTACGTGACTAAAATATATAAAAAAATATCCTCGATGACTTGACGTGACTAAGTCTATGTGATAAGATGAAAACGAGGATAAAATATCAAATAAAATAGTCACGAGGTGATTTCATGAATAAACTTCCCTTTCAGGTAGATTTAAATAGAATCGATATATTAAAGGAACTAAATACTGCAAATCATCATATAGGTGAGTTGAAGGGTATACTAAAACTTCTACCCAATCCTGGAGTAGTTTTGAGTTTGATCAGTCTCAGCGAATCGAAAGATTCATCAGCTATTGAAAACATTATAACAACCTATGATGAGATATTTAAGGTCATCGTCTCAAAAACCCCCATTGGCGGAAAGCCAAAGGAAGTGATCAATTATAAGCATGCGATAGCTCATGGCTTGATGTTAATGCAACAAAAAAGCTTTATAAGTACTAATGTTCTTGTTGAGATACAAAGCGTCATCGAGCCCAATAAAGGCGGAATTAGAAAGCTTCCTGGAACGGTTATCATTAACGACAAAACCAACAAAGTTATTCACACCCCACCGCAAAGTGAAACCGAGATTCGTGAACTCATGCATAATCTCGAATTATTTATTAATCAAAATGATGATTACGACCCGCTCATTCAAATGGCTCTTATCCATTTTCAATTTGAAAGCATTCATCCATTTTATGATGGGAACGGAAGAACCGGTCGAATACTAAATATTCTTTATTTAGTACTAAAGGACAAGATATCTGAACCTGTGCTTTACTTAAGTAAGTACATTATGGACAACAGGGAACAATATTATGCACTGCTTAAAAAATGTAACGAAGACATCGCGAATATAAAAGATTTTGTCATGTATATCTTAAAGGGAATATCAAAGACATCCGTTCAGACGATTAACTTAATTATGAGAATCAACCAATCCATAGAATTAACAAAGGATTTGATGAAAAAACGTTTACCAGATGTGTATCGGTATGAGATTGTCGAGCATTTGTTTTCCTACATGTATACAAAAAACGAGTTTTTTAGAGAAGACTTAAATATTTCTAGAGCGACTGCAACTAAGTATTTAAAACTTCTTGAAAAAGAAGGTTTCATTGTTTCTGAACCATTGGGCAAAGAAGTAATCTACAAAAATATACAGTTATTAAATCTGATTAAAGAATAATATAAAGATGGCCACTCTACAAAGTGCAGCCATCTTTTTTTCATGATGCCTAGATTTTTTCATATAAACTAAAAGATATCATAACAAACTGTTTAATTTACATGCCGATCCACTATAAAACGATTGGAGAAACATCATTTGATGATAAACCAAGAAAACACCAGCATTAATTAATCTTTCAATATTTGTTTTATAATATTTGCTGTTCAATTAATACAAGGAATATTAGTGATCACACCTAAGTATTTGGAACACTTTTTTGAACAATTAGAACTGATATCATCCCAACGGATGATTCCGCTCTAGAATATTTAATGCTATTAGTAATCAATGGTAAAACCCCTTGATAAAACTGGTTCATCTAAAATTATTTTATTAATAAAGTATTCTTTTCTGCATTTACATTGCAACATATGTTTTTGATTGAAATCCTTAAAATCATCCAAAGCTATTGTTGCGTGTTTTTCGGAATTATAAACTCCGATATAGCAATCATATTCGATTGAAAAACTATCATCGTGTAAATAAAATTGTACTTCATAAACAACTTTATCAATGATATACCCTTCAACAGATACATTTTGAATAACAAAGTTATGCGGATTTTCTCTAAACCCTGGAAGAGTTTGGTACAATAAAATATTAATCTGTACTTTTTCGATTGACGAATAATACCCAAGAAAGTACTCTTCATTTTTATATTTCTCAATTAGATGAACATAAATCAATCTATATATATTCATGTTGCAGCCTTCCTCCTAGTCAAATTTAATCACTAATATATAATCATCGTCATAACCATCAAAAGAATTGATTACTTGTTTCAACAGTTCACCTCTTGTTATCCATTTAAGAGTTTTATTATAATCAGTCTTTGGTCCTTTGCCCCAATTGCCCTTACCCCATTGATTATTCATCATATTAGTGGCATTTTCTTCAGCAGTTAAAGATTTATCTAGCATTCCTTTATTTACATAGCTTGGCTTTTCTGAAGATTTTTCCTTACCACTTTTTCTACTTTTTTTAGCAGCTAGAACATCGATTAATGTGTTTGTTAAATCACCTAATGCATCGGATGCTCCAGGGATTCCAACTGCTGCAGCTAAAGCAAGTAAAGATAATACTATTAGTTCATCAATGGGACCAGTAATGATGTCATCAAATCCAAACCAATAACCAGTGCTGTCTGTATACATGACCGAATTGTTGGCACAATATGCACTATTCTATATATTCCTCAAAATTAGCCTATAAGCTTCAAATCTTGAATTCTATTTAAGATTCATTTTTATTATTATAGAGTTTCTCAATATCTTTGATAGATAATTCTTTAAATTGAGTTCTAATATTGTATATAATTTCATCTTTTTTCAAGTGTGAATTTTTTGAGATTTGCTCTAAAATAAGTTTAGTTATCTCTTTGTTTTTATTATTAATACCGATTATATCAAGAGCGAGAATATACATAATGGTCCCACCAAATTCAACACAAAACATAATTATAAGAATGCTTTTAACCTGTATATGCTCATTAAACAAACTTATAACATACAGACTTAACATTGAAATGGTCATAACAAGAGTGAAATAAAAATTACCCAATTTAAATTTTCTATATTTTATTTTTTCAATATATGACAAATGATAATGCCCAGTTCCAAAAAAGAACCAATTCAAAACACAAAATATCGTTCCCAATATTACAATAAATAATTCCATAATCTACCCCTGCATGAATTCGGAAATTCCCATTGCAAATAAAGCAGATGCTAATGCTCTTGATATCGCTTGTACCTGATATCCTCTTACGGCATTTGCTAGTAATTGTGATGCCGTATGTCGCGCATATGATGTAGCTGCTCTATCTATTACAGAAACTCCATAATTAATATATGATTTTGAACCCCATGATTGTCCTAGATTAATTTTAGTATTCATAGTTTTAAAGTTTTGAGCTCCTGCCCCAGACCAAGCGCCTAAACCTATTCCGACAACTGTCATAACACTAGCTTTGATCCAATCAACTTCAGACCAATCACCATTTCCTGCTATCAAATCCGATCCTACACTTCCTGTGAAGCCTAATGTTCCACCTACAATCATGGCTCCTATTACTCCAATACCACTTGCTCCTACTAGTGTGGTAACTCCACCAATTAATGAGTCAAATCCTACTTGGTACCAATTGATATTTTCCCATCCATCTGTTGCCCCTTGAGATATTGCACTTGCAGCTCCAGATATAATTGCACCGATAATGAATGCTGCTATTAAAATTGGAAAATCTCCATTAGGATCTACCATCATCACTGGATTGTTGGCGCAATACGCATACATGTTCGTGGTTTGACTATCCCCAAAAGAGCCCAACAATCCGTCAGCATTGATAAATCTACCGATGTTGGCATCGTAGTATCTGCTGTTTAGGTA
>JBFLXS010000360.1 GCA_040755795.1 bacterium
CAAATCGGGCACTTCGGCTATCCACCGACCATCTTCTTCACGTTCAATTTCGATATTCACTAAAATTAAACCTCCAATTTCTATATTTCTCTTCGCATGAACAAATTCAGTCTCATCTGTCTAACGACAGAGCTCACCTCCTGCGAGGGGGAATTACCACTAAACTTTGTAAGCAAGATAAAACTCTGGTAAACTACAAAACTATCTCAATCACGCCACAGCCCCTCGCAGTCAGGTGCAGCGAAGGGTTAGAATTTCTCTTTTATATCCTCACACAGAGCCTCAAAGCACACAAAGATTTATTCTTTTTTATTCAATTCCATTGTGACTTTGTATGATTTATTTTTTCATTCTAATGATAAAGTTCAGGTGCGGCGGGGAGGATTACCACAAAAGTTTGATAGCAAGATAAAACTTTGAGAGACCACAAAACTCTGACCACGGCACAGTCCCCCGCCGTCAACTGCAACGCAGGGTTAGGTTTTAGCCTGTATTATTTATTGTAGAGTTACCAACAAGATAGTTACTGAGCGTTTTTAATAAACGTTTATGCCGTTTGGATGAGATTGCACCAATAGAACCCAGTATGCGATTACTGGGCAACACGGCCAGAAAACCAAGCCTGATCAAAGATTTTGATAGCAAGCCACTTGACTTAAAATCTTCGTCAGCAGGAGAAATGATTTCGTCAAACCCTTTAACCTGCTGATGTAATTGTGTACTTATACCACAGACGAGAAAATCACTATAAGGTGGCATTTCTCGTAGAATAATTGCAGGTCTTTCTTTAAGTTTTCCATCAGCCTGTGGTACTGGTGTAAGGATTATATCACCTTGCTTCATAGTTAGGGTTTACCTCTTTGAGTAAATCTGATGAATATTCGGGCTCATTTCCTCCGTATGCACCTTCCAGTCTTTGGCAGGACAGAGATAACCAACCTTCATGTTCGTTGTTAGTCTTCCGTGTTGGTAGAGTTGGTAGAATGGTTACAATTAGCTTATTATCCCTTTCTAAGTCAAATGGTTCATCTAAGCAAATTCGCTTACCATCAAAATGAGCTGGTAAAGTTACAATAGACATGATAAACCTCCCTTGCATTGAGATATATGATTATTCATTAAACCTAACGATTGAGCTCACCTGCAGCGGGGGAGAATTACCACTAAACTTTGTAAGCAAGATAAAAACTTGATAAACCACAAAACTTTAAAAAGCGGCACAGCCCCCCGCTGTCAGGTGCAGCGATTGGTTAGACACTCAATAGACCGCATTTAGTTTCTAATTACTTGTATTTCAAAGTAAAGCGTCTTCTATACATACTTGCTATACTCTTGTTTGTTTTAGAAGGTTAAGTGCCTTTTTCAAGTCAAAGCCAACTCCCCAAAGGTTGGGTTGTAGAATAATAAGGTCATTAAGCTTATCGTCCTGCTCGTCTCTTAACATTTCCTTCACAAAGTGATCCCAACCCCTACTCGGAGATTCTAAAAACTCTAAGACAGTTTTCTTTTTTATACCTAAATCTTGTGATTGCTTTTCAATTGAAGATTTCAATACATTGATTGCTGGGATAGAAATTCTATTTTCAATTGCATTAAGATAGCCTGCGATACTTGAAGAAAGATGAAAGATATAAGATATTCTTGTAGAATGAATTATGCTAAGGCGTTCGCCTATCTCCATAGTAATATTAGAAAGGTCATTCGTAAAAAAGTGGAAAATTTCTTCTCTATTCCTAGGCATTGGAAGATTAACACTGATTCCAAGATTTTTTATAATATCGCACAATATTTCTCTATATTTTTCACATCCTGTACGAATCTCTGAGTCCTTTAAGTTTTTCTTGGAGTCGATTTCGATGCCATACTTAACAAGATAGGCGCAAAATAGCTGAAAGTGAAGGCCAAGCCGATATGCCAATTTTTCAAATTTATTCTCCATTAGAATTCCTCCAACAGGGCGCGTATTCATATAGCTCGTTATATCTGAATATACATCTTTCTGGTCGAGTAGAGCACTGGCGCAGTGATAGAGCTGTTCTTGGGTTTTCGATGCACGCATCTACTAACACTACAACAGTTATCCTGTTTCCAGCACCCCCTCTAAAATTCCGTACATCGGGTTTTCCCCAATACGGCTTCAAGCTGTAGGTACTTATCAGTTCGGTTTTGAGTCTTCCTCATAGATACAGTAACTTAAGTTATACCCAACATACATCACTCTATCTACAAGTTTGCTCAAACCTTCGGCTTCTTTACTTGGTTCACTCTGGGACTTTACCGACTCCTATGTTAATAGCCCCCTCGGACAATCATAGGCAGACTCCCCCTTTCTTGAAACCACCTACGCCCAGAGACCCTTCACTCTGATAAGGTTATGTTATCCTTATCGTCATCGCTATTATGGCCTCATCCGCCAGACTGGATAGCTCTTCCTGATTTCCCTTTCACGGTTATACAGGAAGTCTTTGTCATTCAAGGGTAATCCTGACTGCCATCCAGCCCTTCCCTACTTTGCCTGATAGACACTGTATGATTGCCGCCTCCTCTACACCGAAGAGTCCATCACCTGCATCCCCCGTTTCCTTCAGTGATGGTAGTAGTCATCATCCCGTTAGAACAGACTTGACACTCTCATTTGCTCATAACGATGCTTCAAACAGATGTTCGCTTTCGCTACAGCCCTCATACTTGCTCGCCCCACCAAATGGAACTTTTACTTCCGAGCTTTCCCCACAAAGGGTCTCCCCTTCGCAGAGTCGAATATGACTACAGTGGTAAAACGGGAATTCCACTAACAGGACTTTCACCTGTTTGCCTACCAGGTTTGTAGGCCGCACTCTAACGATTGAGCTCAACCGCCGAGCGTAAGCGAGGTCGGCTGCAGCGAGTTGTTAGACAACAAAAATAGTAAAATGTATATCAACCGCTATTCCTCTATATTAGATAAAAAATCTTGTTCTTCATAAAAAGTATCGAACTTTTCTCCTTCATATTTTGCCCACTCATCCCCGATTCCTTTTTTAATTATCTCTCCATTAGCATTCAAATAAAAAATTCTCCCATCGTTAATTTCTATTCTAAAATATCTAAGTTCCTTGCTCCAGTCTACTGATTTAATACTTCTTCCTTGAGGAAGAATTACTCTATACCATTTGTGCGTTCCCTTTGGAAGGTTACTACAATAAGGTGGAGCTTGACCAAAGACATTGGTTGCTTCCAGCAAGAAAATAACAGAATGGTACAAATAAGGCTTACTATCTTTAAAAAATTGTCTAAAGTCATTATTGACCCCAATACAAACAACAGCGGTCCCATGATTTGATAGAACATCTTGGAAAAGATATAACCGCCCTAAAATGCCTGGATGCCAAAAACTACCAACTTCTTTTCCCAACACATTTAGTATTATTATCCGAGAAGCATACCAAAGTGGATCGTTTGCCAATGCGATGACTTCTTTCTCTCCATCATGATTTACATCCCTAACTAACAATTCAGTTATTTTAAACTTATCTGAGTGCCCTCCCCAAATAGGAAATGACTTTGGATAAGAATTCACTCTCCAAAGCTCCTTGCTTTTTCTGTTTAAAACCATAATATGCCCTGGAATCTCTCCATGGTCTCCAAAACCTATCACCAATTCCTTTTTCTTATCACCATCTATGTCCTCAAGAACCGTCTTTATTACTTCAGTTTTAAAATCATTCTCCCACAAAAATTGGTTATTTCTATTAAAAACTTTCAATTTAGTCTCATCAAGATAAACACTTGCAATTTCCTGATCTTTTAGGATTTCACTAATTATATGACTAAGCGTTATTCCGATCAGAGCTGCCAGTAAAGTAACACCTATCCATTTAATAATCTTTATCATCTTTTTATCTCTCTTTTATACTTCCGAGCTTCTGTTCTATATTTGCGTTGTTGTCTAACGATAAAGTTCAGGTGCGGCGGGGAGGATTACCACTAAAGTTTGATAGCAAGATAAAACTTTGAGAGACCACAAAACTCTGACCACGGCACAGTCCCCCGCCGTCAACTGCAACGCAGGGTTAGACAAAAGCTTTGATTCGCTGTCTTTTCCTTTTCCTCTGCCTCACCGAATTATTGTGCATTCCTCATTCACGGTTTGACCCTAAAATATCTCCTTTTTATTTTCTCACACAAAGCCACAAAGAACACAAAGGTTTATTGTTTTATTCAATTCCTT
>JBFLXS010000361.1 GCA_040755795.1 bacterium
TTCATTTTACCTTTGCCTCCTTTTTTTGGTAATTGGTAACTGGTGAATGGTAATGTAACCGTTCACCGCAGAGACACAGAGACGCAGAGAAGAAAATTAAAATTTATGGACGATAGGCTTAACATCCTTGATTTTCATCAGTGCAAGCTCTTGAGTCCAACAACATTAAACTTGCCCTGATGAAAATCAGGGATGGATTAACAAATCTGGCTTGCCGGCTGAACATTCGGCAAGCAGGTCATAAGTATTTCAATGGCTACACCAATAATCTTTTCTGTTATCTGATTTATTTCCATATCTTCTCTGTTCCTCTGCGTCTCTGCGGTAAATTACCACCTGAACGGTTACATGGTAATTAGTTACCAGTTACCATTTAACCGATTACTTACTTTATAATTTCGTGAAGCCCTATTCTGGTGATTAGTTACCAATTATCCAATTACTCATTTATTATACTTATAACACGCATTCCTGTCAAGTTTAAAAACCACAAGGGTGCGTGTAAAATTTATTGTAAGCGTTCAGGTGGTGTAAGAAAAGGAGATATGGAGATAAAGGAGATAAGGGGATATATTTAGGAGTTTTCGACCTGTGAAAGCTGTTTATTCTTTTTCTCATCCTAATTGGGGGATATTTTATCCTTCTATTTCACAGGTTGCATTGTTTTGTTAGAATCGTTCTTAGATAATTGTGTGCGTCCCCATTTTTCCCGAGAGAGCATTTAGTTCTTCCCACACCATTTTCACCTTTTCTACCACCCTTTTTTTAGGGCAGTCAGTATCAATCACAAAATCCGCTAATCTAACCTTTTCGGAAAGAGGTAATTGGGCAAAAATTCTCTTTTTAGCCCCATCCATCTCTAAATTATCCCGTTTCATCCCCCGTTTAATTTGTGTTGCTTCTGATGCCGTGACAACTATTATCTTATTTACCAGCGAAACCATGTTTGCCTCGATAAGTAACGGGGCATTGATAATGATTATTTTATTTGGTGTGGTATTTTGTATCCTTTCTATTTCTTCTTTTATTTTCTGGATAATAGGAGGATGAGTGATTTCGTTTAATTTTCGTAGATAAGTTTCATTGTTAAAAGCCAAATCAGCGAGTCTAGTTCGATTAAGTGTTAAATCCTTATTTAGAATTTTTGCCCCAAAGTATTCCTTTAGATTTTGCCAGACTGGTGAATTTGGGGCAACAACCTCTCTGGCTATTTTATCGGCATCGATAATTACTGCCCCAAGGGATTGAAATATTTTGGTAACAGTAGTTTTTCCGGTAGCAAATCCGCCGGTCAACCCTACAATAAGATTTTTATTCATCCTTCTATTTCCCTTAGATTCTTTGCGGCGTCTTCAGGGATAACAGTATTGATATAAAATCCTGTGCCCCACTCAAATCCAGCCACATGGGTAATTCTGGGAATAATCTCAATGTGCCAGTGATAATCTTTTAAATTACCTGGAAGGGAAAAAGGTGTTGTGTGAATTATATAATTATATGGAGGGTCGTTCAATAATTTTTTTAATTTTAGCAAGGAGATTTTTAGAATCTGGGCTAATGCCGGGATTTGTTCTTTATCAATAGTTTCATAAGACGCACAATGGGTCTTAGGAAGGATACAAATTTCATACGGAAATCTGGAGGCATAGGGAGAAAAGGTAATGAAATGTTCGTTCTCCATTACCAATCGCACATTATCTCTTATTTCCTGATGGACAATGTCACAAAAAACACACCTATCCTTGAAATTATAATAGCTTAAAGCACCTCTAAGTTCTTCCTTCACGCGTTTTGGAACAATGGGTGTGGCAATTAATTGAGAATGGGGATGGTCTAAGCTTGCCCCAGCACTACTGCGATGATTTCTAAAGACGAGTATATATTTGAATCGAGTATCCTTTTTCAAATCAATCATTCTCTCACGATAACACAAAAGCACCTTTTCAACATAATCAGTTTCTAAGTCTTCTAAACTTTTATGATGGTTTGGTGTTTCAATCACTATCTCATGTGCCCCTACGCCATTCATCATATCATATATTCCCTCACCCTGCCTATTTAACTCTCCTTCTATGCGTAATGCAGGGAATTTATTCGGAATAGTTCTCACCCACCAACCTGGTGTATTTGGTGCAGTGCCTCGTTCACGCAGACAAAGTATTTCCGGTGGAGTTAGTGCCTCGTTCCCTTCACAAAATGGACATCTTCCACTATTTATTGTGAATTCCCCTTCTGGGATATGAAAATCAGATGGTCGTTGTGCGCGCTCCGTCGCAATTATTACCCATCTACCAATAACCGGGTCTTTTCTTAACTCTGGCATTGTTTCCTCCTTTTTATTTCCTTTTTAATATATTTTTGAACACCCTTGATAAATTGTTGGGCATCATTTAACATATGCAGTGCCTTTTCTTTATCTGAGTTAAAAATCCTTACATCATCCCGTAACTTTTTAAAAGTAAGATATGGTTTAACATCTTTTTTATCAATAATCCCTGATTGCAAGAAATTTAACCCAAACTCTTCAATTGGCTGTGAATCAGTATCCGGTTCTATTTGTTTAGCGTAGAGTATGGCTCTGGCACTATGATAGACCGCATGATGCACCTTCATCATTGCCTCCGCATAATTCCCCATTTTCCACATCGTTGTGGCTAATTTTATCTTTTCTTCACCTACTTTTAATCTGACCAGAGCTTCTTCCCATAATTGTGAAGAATCCTCTCTCATCTCACTTTCTAATCCTTCCTTCCCATTTTAATTTAGTCTGCAATACTTCATAAAAACTTCTCTTTTTTGGCTTAACCAATTTTATTATCTGTTTGGCAGATGTTATCTCAATCTCATCTTGCGGATTAAGTTTCACTCCTTGTTGTCCATCAATAGTCAGCATAATCTCTTCCTCATCTGATTCTACAACAATAGTGATTTTAGAAAGATGAGGTATGACCATTGGTCGAACCGATAAGGTATGGGGACAGATAGGTGTAATGATAATTGTCTTCATTTCCGGGATAACAATAGGACCACCCGCAGATAATGAATAGGCGGTAGAACCTGTTGGTGTTGCCACAATTATCCCATCCCCTTGATATGTTGTCAGATATTCTGTATCAATCAGAACCTTTAAGGAAATAACCCGGGCTAAAGTCCCTTTGGTAATCACGACATCATTTAATGCCTGATAAGATAATTTTTTAACTTTAGCCAATAACAGCATTCGTTCTTCAATGGTGAATTTACCTTTCAGGACATCTTTAAGCGATGAATATAATTCTTGTTGTGTAATTTCTGTAAGAAATCCCAATCCGCCAAAGTTTACCCCAACAATCGGAATTTCTTTTTCACCCATAACCTTAACTGCATGGAGCATTGTGCCATCGCCACCTAATGCAATAACCAGGTCTGCAGTTTTTAAGGTTGCATCTGAGACTCCTAAATCTTTCTGGTTTAATCGCCGGGCAATCGTTTTTTCCATAAGTAAATTATATTTACCTTCTTGCAACAGCCACAACCTTAATTCTTCAAGGACATTTGGAGCCTCTTTTCGATTTGGGTTAATAAAAAGGGCAATTGTGTTTATCATCTTAATATCTATTAGGGGTAAGACCTTAAGGTCTTACCCCACCAACTCTTCCTTTATTTTAATTATATCATACCATTTTAGATTTTGCAAGAAGTTTTTTGGGTAAGCAGGAATTCTCGGTGAAAAATTAGATAGAGGTTCATTATTCTTTATTTTTCTCTCAAAATGTGTAACCGTTCAGGGGGATAATTTACCGCAGAGACGCAGAGAAGATATAGAAATAAATCAGATAACATAAAAGATTATTAATGCAGACATGGAAATACATAGGACATTATGACCAGATTTGTTAAGCGTCTCGTAAATAGATTTTAATTTTTTTCTCTGCGTCTCTGTGGCATCTTGCGGTGAACAGTTACAATTACTTTTCTTTAATAAAAAATCCCGGCAATGTCTTACTCTCCCACACCGTTACCAGTGCAGTACCATCAGCGTTAGAGGGCTTAACGACCGTATTCGGAATGGGAACGGGTGTTTCCCCTCTGCCATAATCACCGGGATTTTTTTTCAATTCTATCCTGTCTATAAATTATAAAAGATATTATTCCAAAAAAAACTACAAGCATACACATTGGTATGAGAATGGCTTCCATTTTACCTTTTACACTCCTTCTTTAT
>JBFLXS010000362.1 GCA_040755795.1 bacterium
ATTAAAATAAGATTGAGCTTTCTCCTCATCGTTTTCAATAAAGCTGAGATGTTCCCATGTAATTATCGTTCCATGTTTTTGTATCTCTCTAGGATTCTCAATTAAAAATGCTTCCCACTTATTGACTTTTAATAGGTGATCAAAATCCAAAACTGCAGTAAATTGATTGTTGTCCAATTTTTTCGTTGAAATGGATAGTTTTCGACAGTATGATGCGGATGCAGACTTTAAACCCAAACTGAATCTACCCAGATCTTCTACCTCTCGGTTATCCCTTATGGATTTGTGTGCTATTCTTAATGAATCTTTTAGATCTTCTAGGCTCATACCATATCCATCATCCGTGATGGTAACGGTTGAGTCCATAAATCTATAATTAAAGTCTACACTAATGTTGCGAGCCTTTCCGGATATACTATTGTCTATCAAATCAGCGATTGCCGCTTCCAATGTATACCCTGAATGACTGATTGTTTCCATCAAATTAGGCGATGGTGCTATCTCGAATGTGTTCATAATATATCACTCTCACAATACTCCAAGTACTTTAAATAATTGTTATAAGCTGCCGATAAAATGTGGTGCCATTTCAAATTAAGTAATACCAAATCCAAATTGGATTCGAATTTTTCAATGAGGGCCTTAAATTCACTCGGTTTATTTATAGACAAAAAATCACAGGTTATAACCGCCCCATATTTTTGTTCAATTAAATCCTTCATTTTTTCTAGTGATCGTATGTACTTCTCGGCTGTAACAATCTTTTTGCCTTTTACGTTTATGATATAATCTTGAAAACTCAATATATCCCCTCCGAGTGATCGATTAATATAATTAACATTATAATTTTTTAAGTAATGTGATCATGCTATTTATCTTATTTTAACATAAAAAAGCGATTATAAACCGATTTCAAATTCACGATCGTTTGTATTATATAAAGAAGTATTCGTATTTAAAGAAAAAAACCAAGATCATCGCTCTTGGTTTTAGTTACAAACCAGCATTATCTTAATATCGATATTCCATTAGGTACAAAATAACAATCATCAAAGAACATAGTCATGCATTTCATTCTAATCTTGTAACAATGAATAGTGTTTGTGGATCTCTATCGTTAATAACCACAATATTTTCTCCAAAGTTAAGAAAATGAAGGTTTTGGTCTACCATCTCACTCACCATAGGAACAACTCCTGAAAAATCGAAATCCTCAGAAAAGAGCAGTATGGCTCCATACGATTCGCCACCCACAGATGTATATGCTAAAAAAGAATAATAACTGTCAATTACGAAAGAAAACCTACTTATCATTGCATCATGTATGTAAAATTCATTTTCGAAAATGATTTCATATGAAGCACTGATTTTTCGAAAATAGATGGTATTATAATCTCCAACACCAATCATTACTATCGAATTATCTTCAAGGATATCAAGTTGTGCTGTCTCCACATACCCTGGAATCTCAAATGTTGTACTATAGATGATACCACTTTCGTCGTAAACATGAATCAATTCATCACGACAAATGCTATTGACACAACTTCCTAAATTTTGAAATGTACCAGTAATAATAAATTCTTCATCACGATATTCGATTTTGTCATAACTGCATCCAGGATAATCATCGCAATAGTATTGTGCGATTTTTTGATACGAGGTATCGAACAATGCAAAGCTGGATTTCTCGTAAGATTCTCCCTCTCCAATGATCCCTATTTTTCCACTTTCGTTAACGGTAAACGCTCTGGGAATTCGCATACCAACATTATCTAAAACATTTACAGTATATGAGCTAAAGTCAGGAACAAACTCAATAACAGTACCTGGTAAATAAGTGTTACTGTCTGCATTTAGCGGAATTTGATAAGCTAGTAAAAGAATCCTACCATCGTATAAAACCAATGAATCAACGTATCCATATGAATAATCTTCTATGATAAAATGTTGAATTTGGATCAACTCATTATTATCTAGCTTGTATATATCAATAATTTGAGACGTGTTAGTACTATTAAAATCTTTCTCCATATAAATATAATAGACTTGATCATTCAAAATAAAGACTGGAAGAATATATGGAGGATAATAGTCAACCAATTCAAAACTATTAGAAAACTCATATTCAGTATCAAACGAATTTTCTGTGATAAGCCCCATAAACTCATAATACATTGCATAGTATCCAAGTTCACCATTTACTGTGATGTCATACAATGAATTCCCTTTGAACAGGTCTTTTGAAGCTTCAAAAGGTATTGATACATCGAGTTCTGAAAGGTTGTTGTTCATAAATGCTCCACGATGAAAATACATTGAATTATTATCAGGATTGGTTGGAATTATAAGTGTTGAAATATTGTTATTACTGAACGCATATCCACCAATGCTGAACAATGTATCTGATAAAGCAATACTGTTTATCCCAAGATTATTAAAAGCATAGTACCCAATGTCAGTCACTCTTATATCACCGATACCAGGTACAGGAATGTTTCTGGGAATCACCACATCCAGTCCATAAATAGGATCATAGTTAACAATAGTACTATATTCCCAAGCAAATGTAAATCCTTCGAATTCAATTAGTTGAACTGAAGTGTTTGCTAATGAAAACCCAATACGATTGTAAGTATTGAAGACATCGGTTCCTGTAAAATTGATTGTATTAAGAGGATTCCCTTCAAAAGGTAAATACCCAATCTCATACAAATCTGAAAATTCAAGTGTTTTAATTAAGTTGTTTGCGAAGCTATTAGACCCCAGAAACTGAAGTGTTGCTGGTAAAGTAAGGTTTGAAATCTTATTCCCATAAAATGCATTATCTTCAATTCTTAGAATAGAGTCTGGAATAACAACACTCGTAATTCCTAATTCCATAAAAGCGCCTTCACATATGGTTGTAATGTCTATTTCTTTTACGGTTGTGGGTATTTCGACTTTATCACCATAAGAAATATCATATCCTATAATAGCATGTTGTTCTTCATCAATAATAAATGCATCTTCAATGTCTTTTTCACCACATCCGGCTATAATTAACGATAATAGAAAAACTAAAAAAATAAAAGCGTTTATCTTCATCATGTTTCCCCTCCTATTTTCCGAATATTTATGAACACATTGTAACATTATAGTGTTTGTTTATCAATAACTTTTCTATAAAAGGTGTTTATCGAAATCACATTTTGTCGTTTTTTCTGAGAACTGAATTCCATTGATTAATATTAGTTCAAGTTCTACAATTCCATGGTATATATCTAAATCAAAATTTTTGGGATCTTCTATAAATATTCCTGGATGAGTTGGATTTAAATTTTAATATTAATGTCTTGATGAATCGAACGAGCACACCAAAGGGCAATTATATTTATGAACTAATCAATGCCTTGATTAATATAGAAATATTCCCGGATTTCAGTTTATGTAAAACGAACGATGTATATTAATCCTTTAAAGAATATATTTTTTAATTATGATAACTAACGATTTTAATATGTATAAATATAAAACCTCATCAGAATTTTTAACTCTGCTGAGGATTGTTTAAGGTTGATGAGCGTCTACTTATTAATGACAAGTGCAAATTGTATAAACCTGTGCTTATTATAGGTTTGGGTTACTAATTTTGTTATATATTACACCCCATCAATTCTTTTTACATTCAAATAGATTTTCAATACCATATCAAATCTAACCATGACTCCTTATCCTATATGTCAACTTTGATTATATATATTTGTTTTAAGTTATGTGTGGAAATATGAATTGCAAATATTTCATTTTATAATGGTTCGTTAAGATAAGTAAACCTCAAAGAACTTTAATGGTTCTTTCGAAAATCAAGTCGTACTTTAGGCTTGCGCCTAAAACAGTTAGATTGGAAAATGAAACTAATTTAAAGCCCTTCAAAGCGTTATTTTTAATGTGTTCTATTATGTTACCTGTTGTAGTTAAAATTTTATATTCTACTGTAACACCTTTATCCTCCAATCTATCTTCATCTCTTTCAAATATAATATCATACTTAATTGTTGAACCAAAAACATTACTTGCTGAATAAGCAATGACTCTCCATCCGTCTCTTGCAGCATCATTCATGCTATCCAGGATATTTTTCATTAAAGATAAATGTTTATATTCCTTCATTTAATAATACTCCTTTCATGTGAAAATACTCCATTTTTCTTTTTTTATAA
>JBFLXS010000363.1 GCA_040755795.1 bacterium
TCACTAAAAGTTGAATTATAACTAAAATCAGAAATATCACAATCCCAACAACTAAATTCCCACCCACGACAAATGTTCCAAATGTCCGCACAATCCCTACCTCTCCACCCCGTCCGTTGAGAATAAGCCTTGCAGTAGAAACTTCAATCGCTAACCGATACACAGTCGTCACCAATAAAAGAGATGGAAATACAGAAAAATCAGTCACTTTAGATAAGTAACTCACAGATAAAATAACCACAATGGCTAAGGTTAAATTCATAGCGATGGATAAATCAATAAATAATGGTGGTAGTGGAATAACCAGCATTACGATGATACAAAGTATAAATATTGCAATTAATATATCTGCCTGCTGCATCCAGGTTAATCTTGGAACTGCTTGTGCTCTTGATAGAGCCATTTTAATTACTCCTTTTTATCTCATTAATCCGTAAGGTAATCGTTCAGCCACAGAGGCACGGAGTTCACAGAGAATTAAAGAAATTAGTCACTTAAGGACACGAATTAATCTGTGATATTCCCTAAATGTAGTGTGAACCTTTAGGTTCACCTTCTGGCTTGCCAGAAGCGAGGCTAAAACCTCGCACTACAAATCTTTTTGTTGTTCAGAGAAATTCGGATTTATCTCGTTAGATAGTAAAACATCTAACAGGATTCATTCGTGATTATATATTTCCTCTGTGTTCTCTGTGGCTCTGTGGCTATATCCTGAACGGTTAATCCGTAAGCGCTTGTGCAAAATTTACTCACCACGAGACGAGTAACCCTTCCTTCTTTTGATATATTCTTTAAATAGAGGATTAGTAACCTCATAGTTTCCTCTTTCTTTTCTGTTGATATATCCTGATTTTGTCAAAGAGATAACTATTCGATGAATGTTTTGTCTGGATAGACCATAGGTTTCATACGGATTTTCTCCTGAGGCAATTGAGATTAAGACAGCAGTATGTCCTTTTCTACTCATCAAGGAAGACCATAATTCATCAAAATAGACACCTTCCATTGCCAGTGCCTCTTCATAAGATTCTTCCACCTCATTGAGAGTAACTTTTTTTGTTTTGTTCACCAGGGAATAGTAGATTAAATGACAAAGTAATTGGGTATAATAAGGATGTCCGCCGGTAATCTTTAATATTCGGTCAAGGACACCGTCGGTTAATTCTATTCCGTCTTCACGAAAATTATCTGTAATATAGCGACTAAAGGCTTCTTCTTTAATCCCATGGAGATAAATTACCCTCCCAAACCGATAGAATGCGTAAGTTTTATTAACAAAAAGATTAGTCATAACACTTTCATGGCTACCGGCAAAAAGGTATGTTATTTGAGATTGTCGCTGAAATTTTGCCCTCATTTTCTTTATCAAAGTTTCCCCATTTAGTTTAACCAGGTCACTAAATTCATCAAAAGCCATAATAAAACTTTTACCTTTTTTTGATGCATATTCCTGCGGGAAATTCAAAGCATCATCTAACAATTCCTCGTCTGTTTTTTGTTTATCTGAAAAACCTAAGATAAACTCATATTCATTTATGACGGATTTGAATTCTACTTGTTGAAGTGCCTTAACTACATTTTCCTTCATAGATTTAAACAGCCTGGTTAAAGGCAAGTTATCATTATTCAAAGTAGTCTCAATTATCTTTTCGGCTAATTCCCTTTTGCTTGTAATGTCAAAGATGTCTATATCTCCGACTAAAAAATTGGCAATCTGGAGTTTTCTTAGAACCTCGAGGATAATAGATGTTTTGCCAAATCTTCGTGGAGCAATCAAAATAACACTATGTCCGTCTTTGAGTAATTCAAAAATCTGATTGATTTCTTCCTCTCTTCCGATAAGGTCTTTTCCAGAAACAGGTTTTCCAATAGGAAATTTTTTAACCATTTATAAGTTAACCTCCCGAATTTTGCCAGCCGGTAATTTGTAAATATTAGATATTTACCATAGATATTGTTTACAGTATTGTAAATAACTATTGTTGACAGACTCTATACTGTCCTCTAATTACCTAATTTAAGCGGCGCGTTTTTTCTGCCTTAATTGATAGACATAGGCTAATATTTCTGCGACGGCACGATAAAGTTCTAACGGCACTTCTGTCCCGATTTCTACTGTTTCAAATAATGTTTCGGCTAAAGGTTTATTTTCAACAATAGCGACTTCATAACCTCGGGCTATTTCAACAATTTTTTCAGCAATTAAATCTCTTCCTTTTGCCACGACCGTTGGTGCACGCATAAAGGCAGAATCATATTTAATGGCAATGGCTAAATGGATAGGATTAGTAATAATTACATCTGCTTTGGGGACTTCAGCCATCATTCTTCGTGTTGCCATTTGTCTCATTCTTTCTCTAACTCTGGCACGCATTAACGGGTCACCCTCTAATTGCTTCCATTCATCTCTTAATTCATGTTTTGACATCATTAAATTCTGTCTGAATTCGTGGCGCTGATGAAGATAATCGAATAAACTCATCAGTAATAAAAATATGGCTACCCAGAGAACAATTTTATATGCTAAATTAGCAATCAAAAAGAATCCTTCGACTACATCTGCTTCTGGTAATAAAAGTATATCATTATAACTGTTTTTAATAACTTGATATGTAAATATAGTAATTACCGCTAATTTAAAGAATGTTTTTCCATATTCGATTAATGCCATTTTAGATGGAATAAATCGGCTAAAGACACGGCTAAAATTTGGTTTTAATCTTATAAAATCAGGCATTAACGCTATGGGTGAAAAATAGACTCCAGCCTGCATTATTTCAAAAACTAATCCAGTAACTAATGCAAGGAGCAGAAACGGAATGGCTATTTTGAAAAAAGTAGTAATATTAAAATTAAGTAATTGTGTAAAATTACTAAAACTAATTGGAGCTGTATGGAGTTGAGAAAAAGACATATGCATAAATTTAAGTAGTTGAATAAACATAAAATAACCAATAAGCGGGAAGACCAGGATGGTAACTAAGGCTATTCCTGCAGAAGTGAGTTCACGGCTCTTGGCAACCTGTCCTCTAAGTCGGGCACGCTGGATTTTCCGCTGAGTTGGTTCTTCAGTTCTGCCTTCATCTTCAGCCGTGGCAAATAATTGTAAGTCAAAATCTTTTTCTTGAACTTCGAAAAACAAATTGATAAGAAAAAACCTATTTTTTTGTTTATTTAACATTGTTTTCCCCCAAATTTATTAAAAGGTTATCAATATCCGCGAATAATTGCTCAAATAAATTAACGGCGACGGTAGATAATAACGGAAATAGAAAGATTAAACTTAATATTCCTACCACAATGGTAACCGCCCAACCTAAAACCATAATATTCATCATCGGGGATGCTTTAGACAACAATCCCATTGCCAGAGTAGCCAAAAATACCACCCCCATAACCGGCATACTAATCTTCACTGCGGTTAAAAACATACCGGCAAAGCTGGTGATAATCGTTTTTACAATCATACTACAATCATCTAATTTCAATACGGGCACTATCTCGTAACTTTTGGAAATGGTAATGAGCATCATCAAGTGTCCACCAAAGCATAAAAAAAGCAATAGTGCAAATAATCCTATAATCTGCCCGATAATAGGTTGTTCTATTTGTGATAATGGGTCAATCGTATTGACAATACCAAATCCCATTGGCACACTATAGAGCTCGCCGGATATTTGGAATGCAGAAATGACCAATGTCGCCATAAACCCAATAATTAAACCAACGGCAACTTCACTGAAAACCAACAAACTATATGTCAATAAATCATTTGGGACAAGGTTAATATGGTTTCTGACTATTCCAAACATAGACAAAGAGATAAACAGGGCTAAGCCCGCTTTTATCCGTGGCAGGATATTCACACTACCCCAAAAAGGTGCCATTACAAATATCCCGGAAATTCGGGCTAAGACTAAAAAAAACTTTTGAAACTCAGTCACAAATAATTCCATATTTTACCTTCAGGGTATTAGAGTCGTGTTGAGTAAGTTTTGCACGGGGCATCATCACATTTCGTAACCTACAAACGGATAATTGGTAATTGGTAACTGGTAACTGGTGATTGGTAACTGGTAACTGGTAATTGGTAACTGGTAATTGGTAATTGGTTAAATAGTTTCGTCCTGAGCTCAGCCAAACGGTATTTAATTACCAGTTACCAATCACCAGTTACCAGAATCAAATTCCGTGCGTTATT
>JBFLXS010000364.1 GCA_040755795.1 bacterium
CCGAAGGTTTGGGTTATCGAGGTTAGAGGTGCCGGCATTATAGCGGATGATATTATCTGAATCCACGCGTAGATTAGAATTAATCCAGCGCTCCCAGTAATTATTCTGATTATCCCAGAAATAGAGGCTGGAGGCGGCTTGAAAACCACCCGAAACAGGTGTAGCCGGAGAAGCAGTCATCTGCACCGGAACCTCAACTACGGGTACTCCCACAATCTCAAACGGTATCCAGTCATAACCTTCTTTGGTCGTGGAAGTGCCGATAAGCCCTGTGGGATTTTTTACCGTAAGTCGGAATCTGTGAGCGCCTGGGGAAAGTAGATTGCTTATCTGGAAGTTGAAGTTAGCATTAAGTTTTGTGCCTTTTGGTAATTCCTGCGACTCCGTATTCATATTGATAGGTTTGATTAAATCCTGACGGTCTCTTATTGATCCATTTTCATCATAGGCATAATTCCCTGCTGAATTTATCTCTACACTAATACTGCAAGAACCTGCTAGATAATCTTGAATTTTGCCGGTGATATAAAAATTCTCTTTTGACCCCAGGTAGTATAAGCTATAAGTGCCCGGCGTAACAGTAGATGTCCCAAGTGTTACACAAGGCGTATCGTATGTCTTTGTTCCTTTATCTGGGATGCCGTCGAGGGATTGCAGGATTTTGTCATGTTGGTTTGGCGACTGGCCATGTTCACCTTTGTTCCCATCTGCTATCGTTATTACCTCATCCCAGGGGATAGTTTGTTCAGGCTGAGACCACCAATGTGCTTTATATTCTGAGCGTTGACTCTTCTCTGAGACAACTGTATCAGAATCGATATAGTTATTTGGCACTATTACCCATTTATCTTTCTCTTCATCATAAACCCGTTTTTGTGCTTTACCGACGATAGCGATATATTCAATCCCTGGTGGCATATCTGTAGTATTTACTTCTTTAATAAATTTACTCCATGGAACTAAATCACAGGGAGCACCTTTAAGTGTAATCATACTTTTTAGCTGTGCCTTGAAGAGATTCCACTTATATTTGGATAATAGCCCACCGTACACTACTCCTGTGAGGACATAATTATAAGGTGAGTTAAGTGGATTAAAGGGAACATATAGTGTTGTCCAGGCAAATGGTGCCAATATACTACCGGTATGCGGGGTACCAATAGTGATAAAGCGTTTGACTTTATCCGCATTATTCTGCTGGAGATAGTATCTACCAAGTAATCCACCCTGGGAATGACCAACGATAATTAGTTTACCACCATCCTTTTTCCAATTATCACCATAATATGCTTTTAATATTTCTTCTACTTTCTTATCTAACTCTGGATAATTACTCTTAATCGGCTTAATACTCCCACTCCTATCCTCCCCTCCATAATCAAACGTCTCTAAATAGAGCTTGGCCGGAGATTTCTCGCCATTGGGGTACTCAAACCAGGTGACACCTCCACCTTTAGGAATTTTGGGATCAGTAACTATTGATTCTTCACTATTAAACTTTTTCTCTCTATATCCGAAGTACTGTTTTAACTTAGGAATAGATTCTTCCCATGTAAGCATATTAGCATTTATCCCGTGAATAAATAGTACAGGCATAGGAGCATAAGTGGTACAACTACCCCATGTAAGTTCTTCTGCACTTACTTTGCTGATTAACAAACATACTACCAAAACTCCATAGAAATAAAGTTTTTTCATGACTTTTTACCTCCTTACCAAATATTATCTGGTCTTTTGTAAACAAAATGTTTAGGATGTTTAATATCATCAAATAGATATATTTCATCTCCTGTCAATACATCAATAGATTTAAAGCCCATTCCAACCATTCTCCTTCCGTCCTGTGATAAATAACCATATTTTTCAAATCTTGTAATAAAATTACCTTCTAAATCAACTTTTCCCCATCCTCTACAACTACTTACGAAGAGTGATTTTCCATCAGGAAACCAACTAACAACATTACTTCCTTTAATCACCTTTCTCCTCTCACTCCCATCTGGTTTCATGACCCAAATCCACCCTTTACAGACAAAGGCAATTAAGTCACCTTTTGGTGACCAGATGGGGGAAGTAACCCATATATCTACTTCTTCAGTAAATATTTTATTTTTATTACTTCCATTTGCATCCATCACCCAGAGACTATCATAATATTCAAGCGGTCCTTTGAAAAATCCATCTTTTCCTCTCTCTCCTTTTACTATCTGTATACGATACACTATTCTATTCCCATCAGGTGACCAAGATGGATGGGTTCCATCAGGACTAATACATTTCTCATTAATACCATCTATCTCAATAGTCCATATACCACTTTTATCGCCTATATTATAAACCAGTTTTTTTGTCGTAATACAGTAATCTAAATAAGTATCACTAAGGGATGTTATCTCCAAATATCTTCTATATTCCTTTTTATATGCCCTTCTTGCCTTCTTACCTAATAGTTCTGTTATCTCTTTCTTCTCCGTCCCATCATAATTCATCGTGCAAAGAAAATACTTTACATCATAGACAAAGTAATTACCACCGGTCACCATACTTGGTTTTTCAGTTACCTTAGCAAAGGTGACACATTTAATAAAATAAATCTTATTATCCTCACCCCAACACGGTGCATGATAAGAGATAGAATCACTCTCCCAGACTTTACCAGACAACGGTAATACTCCCCTACCATAAACAGACACAGTAACAAAGACTAACCCTACCATTAATCCTGATAACATTACTTTTTTATACATCTTCCTCCTCCTATAATATACCCAAACAAATCAGGTTTGCAATAATTATTTGAACCACGAAGCAGACGAAGAGCACGAAGGAATTAAAGTATTCTTTGATCTTCGTCGCCTTCGTGATCTTCGTGGTTATAAAAACAGTTATCTGTTTTTGCAAATCTGTTGCTTGCGGGTATATCTATAGTTCAAATTCATTATCTAATATACCACTATTTAATTTTATATCCGAAAATACTGCTTCAGTGGTTATAATAATCTCATCTAAGAATTTTGTCTCTAAATATTTAGTAGGTATATAAATATCATCTTCTACCACTATCTCTCTTACTTCTGTTCTGACCATAAGAACATCATCAGGGTCATAAATTTCTGTCTTCATTATCACTCCCTTGTTATAATCTACATATATTAATATCTTGCCATGTTCCTCCTCTATCTTTGGAGTAATCTCAATGACATAAATATTATCTATCTCATCTTTTAGTATATTATTAAATCCCTTCATAAACTTATCTGGTGAACTATATAAATTTAAACCGGATATATCAATATCTAATGTGTCACTTATAATTTGGCTATATACACCTATTTCTTCAGAAGATAAGTATAGGGTATCGCCATTAAGTATAAAGGTAGTTGGTGTCCCGGTAATAGATGTAATCTTTACCTTATCAGGTTTCTTTTGCATAAATATTCTTTCAGTTGGTCCAAATGTTTCCACAATAGTCTCTGTCCCCGTAGTAATAGTAATCGTTCCCCAATCAATCCTCTTCGCCCGCATATCCTCAATCTTAGCAAAATTCTCGGCTACTCTTTGGAGGATTTGGTCTGGAGTGGGCGTAGTCGAAGCGAAAAACTCAGCTCTGATTGCCTTTGTATCATAACCTTGTGCATCTAACTCATTAAGCAGGTCAAGGATAGTGTAGCCAGAGTGGTTGAGGACAATGGTTGGTGCCTCCAGTGCCGTCCAGATTTTTTTCATCGGGATGCGGTAGAGTGCCTGAGATATTGCCAGGGCAGATGTTGTTCCGCGATGTGTAGATTGTGACACATCAAAGATTAGCCCCTTTGCAATCACGGGTAATTCTACTATCGGTGTGCCGCGCACCGCCGCACTAAACCGCATACAAAAACCATCTACAAACGCCTGCTCCGGACTCATCGTATAGGTTATTGAGGCAATGGGTAACTTGTAGTCAGAATAACCCTGCCCATACTGCCGATTGGTGTAATGAGTTAATAAGGCATTACCATAAGCCTGTATGATTTTATCCTCATTAAACTCATCCTCCCTATTTCCATTGACCAATAGTCGATAGATACCTGCCGTGTTACTGCCAAAACAAGTAATTCCATCATTGGTTAAATCTGCATTTTGCGCCCAGGCAAGATTTATGGTCGGATTAAAACCCTGTTGATTGGATAAAGCCTGGCTATAAT